>JBOHCW010000524.1:0-3264 GCA_050725375.1 Actinocrinis sp.
CGACCGGGCCGATTCACGCGGTCGGCGCGGGCAAGTGCCTGGACGACCCGAACGGCAGCACGACGCAGGGCACGCAGATGCAGATCTACACCTGCGACGGCCTGGCCCCGCAGAACTGGACGCACACCTCCACCGGCCAGCTGACCGCCACCGTGGGCGGCAGCACGTTCTGCCTGGACGCCAACGCCCGAGGCACGACCAACGGCACCAAGGTGATCATCTGGGCGTGCAGCGGCCAGAGCAATCAGCAGTGGAACGTGAACTCCAACGGCACGATCACCGGCGTGCAGTCAGGCCTCTGCCTCGACGTCACCGGAACCGGCACCGCCAACGGAGCCCTGGTCGAACTGTGGACCTGCAACGGCGGCAGCAACCAGCAATGGACCCTCGGATGAGTCCGCTCATCAGGGTCCGGGCGAAGTGGCAGGGAGGCCACGTGAGAGACCAGATGACAAGAGGAGGCGCACCGCCGTCCGGTTCGCCTCGGCGCCGGCTGCCGGCCGCTCTCGCGATGCTCGCGGTCGCGGCCGTCGCGGCAATGGTCGCCGCGCTCCTCGCGGTGCAGCCGGCCTCGGCCCAATCGGCCCGGCCGGCCGCGAGTTCGCCGCAGAGCACGCAGCGCGGTCCGGATCCGACGATTCAGAGCATTGAGGCGTCGACGGGTCCGTTCGCGACGGCGCAGATGAGCGTGGCGCCCGGTAACGGCTTCAACGGCGGGGTGATCTACTACCCGACGGATACGAGTCAGGGCACGTGGGGCGCGTTGGCGATCGTGCCCGGTTACACCGCGTTGTGTCGGAACGAAGAGGCTTGGATGGGCCCGTGGCTCTCCTCGTTCGGCCTCGTCGTGATCTGCGTCGAGACCAACAGCACCAACGACTACGACGTCGCGCGCGGCCAGGAGCTGCTGGCCGCGTTGAACTGGCTGACCACCGCCAGCCCGGTCAAGAGCGAGATCGACCCGGGCCGCCTGGCGGTCCTCGGCCACTCGATGGGCGGCGGCGGCATGGTCTACGCCACCGAGCACCAGCCCTCGCTGCGCGCCGCGATCGGCCTGGCGCCGTATTCGCCCTCGGAGAACTGGTCCACGGACACGGTGCCGACCCTGGTGATCGGCGGCCAGAACGACACGGTGGTCACCCCGTCGCTGCTCAGCAGCGAGTACAGCACGCTGCCGGGTTCGACGCAGAGTGATTTCGCGCAGATCGCCGGGGCGGACCACGTGTATTACACGCACCCGAACAACGTGGAGATGAAGCTGATCATCCCGTGGCTCAAGGTGTTCGTCGACAGTGACACACGTTATGAGCAGTTCCTGTGCCCGTCGATGCCTGACCCGTCCACGATCTCCCAGTACCAGTCGAAGTGTCCGTACACGCCGATCGGCGGCGGCACCCCGACGCCGACGCCGTCGACCACCGCGTCGAGCACCCCACCGCCTCCCGCGACCACCGCGATCGTCGGCGGCGGATCAGGGCGCTGCATCGACGTGCCCAACAGCTCGCAGACCGGCGGCACCCAGGTGCAGCTGTACGACTGCAACGGAAACAGTAACCAGCAGTGGACTTACACCGCCGCCGGCGAGCTGCGGGTGTACGGCGGCGACTGCTTGGACGCGAACGCGCGGGGCACCAGTGCGGGAACGAAGGCGATCATCTGGCCGTGCAACGGCCAGGCCAACCAGCACTGGAACCTCAACGCCAACGGCACCATCACCGGCGCCCAGTCAGGCCTCTGCCTGGACGCCACCGGCGGTGCAACCGCCAACAGCACCCCGATCGAGTTGTGGACGTGCAACGGCGGCGGCAACCAGCAATGGACAAGGCGCTAGGGCGGCCATAGACCGCCGGACCGGCGAAATCGTGCCGCCGGACCGGCGAAATCATGCGGAGTGTATGTGAGTTCTGATTCCCTTGTCGCCGGTCCGTGCGCGATCGGCCGGCGGCGCCCCCGCTCGAAGTAGTTGGCTTCGGCGCCCAAGCGTCGCAGCATACGAACGAACCGTCCGGCGGTCGGGGCAAGGCGTGGCGAACGCCGCGCCCCGGCCGCCGGACGCATCGTCGAAACGCCGAAACGGAGCCGAAGATGATCAGACCGCACTCACCCGCGTCCGCCGCCCGCGGCAGACTGCGCCGGACCGCCGCGCTGTTCGCGGTGGCTCTCGCGGCCGTCGCCGCGCCGCTGTCCGCCGCGGCGCCCGCGCACGCCGCCACCGGGACGTTCACCCCCGGCGCCTCCTGGAACGACACCGGCGGCAGCGCGCTGCAACTGCACGGGCTCGGCATCATCCAGGCCGGCGGCACCTGGTACGGATTCGGCGAGGACAAGAGCGGGGAGAGCAGCGGCAACACCTCGTTCCAGGACATCCCCTGCTACAGCTCCACCGACCTGGCGAACTGGACCCGGCAGGGCACCGCGCTGGCCCGCCAGTCGAGCGGCGACCTCGGCCCCGGCCGGATCGTCGAACGCCCGAAGGTGCTGCGCAACCCCACCACCGGCAAGTACGTGATGTACCTGCACATCGACAACAGCGGCTACTCGGAGGCGAAGGTCGGCGTCGCGGTCAGCGACTCGGTCTGCGGCCCGTACACCTACCAGGGCAGCTTCCAGCCGCTCGGACACCAGAGCCGGGACATCGGCCTGTTCCAGGACAGCGACGGCACCGGCTACCTGCTCTCCGAGGACCGCGCCAGCGGACTGCGCATCGACCGGCTGTCCGCCGACTATCTCAGCGTCGCCTCCTCCGTCGCGGTGTTCGCCGACTACGAGGCCCCGGCGATGGTCAAGATCGGCGGCACCTACTACCTGCTCGGCTCGCACCTGAGCGGCTGGTCCACCAACGACAACGTCTACGCGACCGCGACCTCCCTGAGCGGCCCGTGGTCCGCGTTTCGCACCTTCGCCCCGACCGGCACCCATACGTACAACTCACAGACCGCGAACATCATCACCGTCGCCGGCTCGTCAGGCACCACGTATATCTACGCGGGCGACCGCTGGACCACCGGCAATCTCGGCACCTCGCCGCTGGTCTGGCTACCCATGACCGTCTCCGGCACCACGGTCACCGTCGGGTGGCAGCGCTCGTGGACGCTGGACACCGCCGCGGGCACGTGGTCCAACGGCGCGTCCAACCCCGCGAGCGGCAGCACGCACTACCTGACGAACGCGCACAGCGGTCTGGTGATGGACGTGAGCGGCGCGTCCACCGCGCCCGGCGGCAAGGTGATCCAGTGGACGAACCACGGCGGCACGAACCAGCAG
>JBOHCW010000525.1:0-15426 GCA_050725375.1 Actinocrinis sp.
CTGAAAGATTTCGTTGCGCTTTTTCTCGCCGCCGGAAAAGCCGACATTGACCGCGCGCTGTAAGAGGTCCTCGCCGATGTCGAGCTCCTTGAGCTTCGCCCGGACCGCGCGCAGAAACTGCCCGGCGTCAAGCTCGGGCTCGCCGCGGTGCCGGCGGCCGGCGTTGACGTACTTTTCGAAGTCGGCGCGAAGCGCGGCCGCATTCTTGTCGTTCAGGTCGATCACGTAGTCGGCGTTGTCGAGGCTGAAATGGATCGTCTGACCGGCCTCACCACCGGTGAGGTCATCTGTCATCACGACCACCGTCTTCTGCGCCATACCTGCCCCTTTCACACGGATCCGCCTTCGGAGACTAGACAAGCGCATTTCCGCGGTTAATTCAACTCCATGGCAGGAATACGCCGTAACCGCGGAACGCGGCGTCTCGACTACAAGAGCCGCAGCATCCGGGTGTTGCCCAAAGTGTTCGGCTTGACCCGTTCCAGATCGAGGAACTCGGCGATACCTTCGTCGGCCGAGCGCAACAGTTCACCGACCACCTCCGGACCGATCGGCGAGTCGGCCAGCCGCGTGAATCCGTGCCGCTCGAAAAATGCCGTTTCGAAGGTTAGGCAGAAGACCCGGCGTACACCGAGCCACGCGGCGGTGGCGAGAAGTTTTTCCACAATCGCCTGCCCGATGCCGCGGCCGGTGCAGGACGGATCGACCGCGACCGTGCGCACTTCCGCTAAGTCGCGCCACATCACGTGCAAAGCGCCACAACCGACCACCGCAGCGTCGTTATCGCGTTCGGCGACCCAAAACTCCTGAATGTCCTCATAGAGGGTCACGGTGGGCTTGTCCAGGAGAATGCGGTCGGCTGTGTACACGTCCAGCAGGGCGCGAATCGCCGGAACGTCGGCGGTGCGCGCCCGCCTGAGGGTCAGATCATCCACAGCCGGTGAGCATACGGCCTGTCCGCGTCATGGCGTTCCGCGTTTCAGCCGGGGCCTTTCGGAGGGCGCCCTGCTTGGTTTCGGGGGCGAATCCAGCCTGGCGAGTTCCACCCGCGCGGCGATTCGGGCCATCCGCCGATCCAGCGGCGGGTGCGTCGGGCGCGGGATGCGGACAGCGGCGTGTCGGGCACGCCGGGACCGGCGGCCGCTTGCCTGCGCGGGCTGCCGGGTGGACTCCTGAGCGGGCTCCCAGGTGAGTTCCCGCGCGGGTTCGCCCGCGTCGGCGGCCGCGTCGGTGGCGAACCACCGCAGGGCGCTGAGCAGTTCGGGACCGAGGCCGACGTCCACGGCGAACGCGTCGACCTCGTATTCCGCGCCGCGGCCCGCGGCGTTCTTGACCGCGAACGCGGCGACCCCGGGAGCCGCGAAGACCACGCGGATCGCGCGTCCGGTCCGGGAGAACCCACGCGCGCAGCCGCCGACCCACGGGCGTTCGCACGTGCCGTCCGCGAGCCTGCGCGCGAGTGCCGCGGCCGGCGCGGCCAGCAGCGTGCCGAGCAGCGCGACTCCCTGAAGCGGCAGCAGAACCCACACGAGGAAGGCCGCCGTCGAGGTGTGCATACGCAGGTGGTGGCCGAGTTCGTGCGCCAACACGCCGGCCAGCTCACGGTCGCCGAGTTCGCCTAAGGCGCCGGTGGTCACACACACCAGGTCGCGCCCTACCGAATGTGCGTTGACCTCAGGCAGGTCGACCACGCGCAACCGGAAGTGCCGGCCACGCACCGCGGCATGTGAGATGACGCGGTGCCAGACCTGCTCAAGCCGCGCACGTTCCGCATCGGTGGGCAGCCGGATCGGCCACAGCAGCCGGGCCATCGCCAGCTGCACTGGCCGTATCGCGTAACCCAGCGCGCTGGCGAACCAGAGCCCGTACGTCGCGGCCAGTGGAAAGGCGAGCGCGTGCCGGACCAGCAGCGCGAGCGGCAACAGGCAGCCGATCGCGACCGGTAGGAACAGCAGTACGAGCGCCATGGAACGCCACGCGGTGCCGTCCGGCCGCGCGGCGCCCTTGGACCAGACAGTGCCTTTAGACCGTCCGGTGCCGTTGGACGACACCGTGCCCTTGAACGACACGGTGCCCGAGACGGACCGGCGCGCCTGGCTGCGATGCCTGGCCGGCGCAGAGCGGAGAGCAGGTAAGCCCACGATCTGCACTGTGTCAGTGGCACACAGCCGGTGCACATCCACCGGGAGGGTGATGGACCGAACGTACCGACTGGTCCGATCAGTCGATCAGTCGAATTGATCTGACGATACGTCAGCCGCGTCGACGCCGGCCGCCAGCAGCGACTTGCGGCACTCGTCGACCATGACGCTCGGGCCGACCAGCACCGCGCCGATCGCGCCGCCGGGACCGCGGGCCACGCTGTGCGCGCGCACCGCCGCGACCGACGTGTTGTCGACCTCCTCGACCGTCAGGTCGGCATGCGCCTCGACCAGCGACTCGAACGCGTCCGCCAGGTAATGCGGGCCCTGGTCGGAAAGCAGCAGCACGGTCAGCGGCCGCGCGTCCCGTTCAGCGACAGCCGCCGCGACCAGCGCGTACACCGGCGCGGCGGCCGTGTCGTGCGCGATGGCGAGCAGTCGGCCGGCGCGCTCGGGTTCCGGGAAGGCCAGTTCGCCCTCGGCCTGCGCGACGCGCAGCCGATCGCCGACCGAGGTCTGCTGCACCAGCACCTCGCTGACCCCGCCGGGCCGCACGCTCTGCACGTGGAATTCGATTTCACCGTTTCCGGGGGCGTTCGCAAACGAGAAGTCGCGCCAAACCCGCGGTGCGGCCGCGGTTTCCACGGCGGCGAACTGTCCGGCCCGGAAGGAGTAGCCGCCGGGCAGCCGCGAGTCCTCAAGCACCTTCGCGGTGATTTTCGCGATTGCGCCGCCGAGTACTTCGTGCCCGACGACTTCGGCCTCCCAGTAAGGCGGCGCGACCGCGTCCTCCTCGGCGCCGGCCTCCAGCATCACGGTGGCCACGAGTCCGTATCCGGCTTCCCACGCCGCATTGGTGCGCTCGGTCCACTGCGGACCGCAGTACTGCGCGACCGTCGCCAACAGCGAGGCGCCGAACGCCTGGTAGTGCGCGGACCGCAGGGCGAATTTCCGATGGCGCAGCGCCAGCCGGCGCAGATACGGCAGGAATTCGTCCAGCCGGTCCAGATCGGCTACGACCCGCTGCACGGACTGGAACAGCCGGCGCTGCTGTACGGCCGGATCGCTGGAGAAATACTTGCGGTAGCGGGGATTGGCCGCGAAGAAATGCTCGTAGAACCAGGCCGCCGCCTCGGGGCCGTACGGCTCGATCAGCGCGAAGCTCTCCCGGATCTCGGCTACCAGGTCCTCCTGGGTCCAATCCGCCGCGCTCTGCGCGAGCGCGGCGCCGGTCCCGCCCTCCGGTTCGCCGCTCGCGTCGAAGTCCGCATACGCGTCCTGCTTATCCGTCATTTCCTCTGCTGTCACCGCAGCCCTGTCACTCACCCGGGTGAGCTTACCGGGCGGGTCGGCCGCACATTCCCCGGTCCGCATAGACCCGCCCGGATTCGCCACCCCTCAGTGCTCGTCCACCGCAGGTCGGCTGAATACCTTGAGTAGCAGGTAGAACGAGGGCAGGATGACTGCCATCCCGAGGCACATCGCGACGAGCATCGCGTCGACGCTCTGCGGCGCGGCGGCCGACTCCGCGACCGTGTGCACCCCGACCATCAGATCCGGGTACTGAGCCGCGGCCCATCCGGCGAGCACTCCCGCGACGGCGACGGCCGCCGTCCCGCGCGCCAGTACGTAGTGCTCGCGCCAGAGCACGAACAGACTCCCGACGCCGCAGATCGCTGAGACCGCCGCGATCGGGATGGACCGGTCGGTGAAGCGCGCCGAGACCACCGGTGCGTCGCGATATAAGAACACGAGCAACACCAGCGCGACCAGACCGGCCGCTACCGCCGCACCCATCGCTTTACGCCGGAACACCTGTACCAGGTGCACCGTCGCAGGCTGCTGCGCCGCGTTGTGGCACAGGTACACGGCGGCCAGGAACGCGGTCACCACGACGGCGAGCACACCGGCCGTGAGCGCGAACGGCGTACGGAACGGCTCGGTCGGCGAGCTGTTCGGGCCGAGATCGCCGGTGGCCAGCGCCGCGCCGGAGACGCCGAACATGAACGGCGTGAGCACGGACGCCCCGGCGAAGATCCGGCCCCACCACCGGTCGGGCAGCGCCGCGCCGTCGCCGTACGCGCGGTACACGTACGCCGCTCCGCGCAGCACGATGCCGACCACCGCGAGGCCGAGCGGCAGTTCCAGCGAGGTGGCGATGGTGCCGAACGCGGTCGGGAAGGCGCTGAACACGCTGACGATCACGAAGATCAGCCAGACGTGGTTGGCCTCCCACACCGGGCCGAGCGAGGCGGAGATCAGCCCGCGCTGACCCTCCGAGTCGTGCTCCGGGCGCCGGCTCCAGCCCGCGACCAGGTCCCAGAACCCGCCGCCGAAGTCCGCCCCGGCCAGCAGCGCGTAAGCCAGCAGGCTGAGCACGATGGCGACCAGCATCGCGTTCACGGCGGTCACCGGGCCACCTCCACGGGATCGGCGGGCGCCGGTTCGGCCGAGGGAGACGGTTCGCCCGTATCGAGCCGGGTGCCTTCCGGCGGCGTGGACGGTCCGGCGTCCCCGGTGCCGTCGAGTCCGGGCGGCGCCCCGGTGGCGAGCCTGCGCAGGATCAGGATCAGCGCCACGGCCAGGCCGAGGTAGATCAGGATCGTCGCCAGCAGCGCCCAGCCGAGCCCGGTGCTCTTGGTGGCCGCGTCGGTGACCAGCATCTTCCGGTAGACGATCCACGGCTGCCGGCCGCCCTCGGTGACCTCCCAGCCGGCCAGCATCGCGACCATCGCCGCCGGGCCGGTGAACGCCGCGGCCAGCAGCCACGGCCGGGTGTGCGCGATCCGCGGCGCCACGCCCCGGCGCCGGCCGCGCCACCAGCGCCACGCTCCCCAGGCCGCGATCAGCAGGATCAGCGAGCCGAGGCCGACCATCGAGTCGAAGGCCAGGTGCACCTCGGCCGTCATCGGCTGCTGATTCGCGGGCGTCCGGTCCAGGCCCTGCACGGTCGCGCCGGGCTGGAAGCGCAACAGCAGCGACAGGCCGTCGGGGATGGAGAGCCCGCCGGTCAGGTGGTGCGTCTGCGGGTTGTAGATGCCGCCGACGACGAGCGGCACGTGGCTTGAGGTGTCGTAGTGCGCCTCCATCGCCGCCAGCTTGGCCGGCTGGGTGGACGCCACGTCACGCGCGGCGAAGTCGCCGACGAGCAGTTGGATCGGCGCCAGGAACAGCACGGTGGCCATGCCGAGGTTGAGGCCGTGACGGTGATATGCGTCACGTCGCCCGCGCAGCATGCCGACGGCGTACACCGCGGCGACCGCGCCGCCGGTGCACATCAACGCCGCGATCGCCATGTGCGTGACCTCGGTCCACGAGGTCGAGCTCGCGAAGATCCGCCACGGATCGGCGGTGATCTTGCCGTGGCTCTCGCCGATGCCGACCGGATTGTTCATCCAGGCGTTGGCCATCACGATGAACAGCGTCGAGAGCGTTCCGGAGATCGCGATCGGCCACAGCACCAGCCAGTGCGCGCGCGGGGAGAGCCGCTTCCAGCCGTAGAGATATAAGCCCATGAAGATGGCTTCGGCGAAGAACGCGAAGGCCTCCAGCGTGAACAGCAGCCCGATCGCGCCGCCGTAGGTGGCCATGAACGTCGGCCACAGCAGTCCGAACTCGAACGAGAGCACGGTGCCTGATACGGCCCCGATGGCGAAGAGCACCGCCATCACCCGCGCCCATTTACGGGTCAGCACGTACCAGACGCGGTCGCCGGTCTTAAGCCAGCGGCGCTCTGTGTAGAGCACCAGCCACGGCAATCCGACTCCGAAGACGGCGAACAGGATGTGGAAGGACAGGGACAGCGCGGTTTCGACCCGCGCCACGACGAGCCCGGACAACGGTCGGCTCCCCTCGGTCGCCAGATCGGCCGGAGCGTCCGGCCGCGGCCTCCACGCGGACATTCTACGTCGCGTAGAAGTTGATTCGACAGTACAGTAGTCCGCATGGCTAGGCTCGGCGAACTCGAACGCGCGGTCATGGACGTGCTCTGGAACACACCCGAACCGGTGGCGGCGACCCGGATCGTGGAGGAGCTGCCGCGCGAGCACGCGCCGGCGATCACCACGATCCTGACGGTGCTCGACCGGTTGGGCGGCAAGGGTTTCGTCACCCGCGAGCGGCACGGCCGCGCATACCGCTACTCCGCGACCACCAGTCGCGCCGAGCTGATCGCGAGCACCATGCTCGAAGCGCTCGGCACCACCAGCGACCGGCGCTCGGCGCTGGTGCACTTCACCGGCTCGGTCTCCGAAGAGGAGAAGGCGCTGCTGCGCGAACTGCTGGAGGAGACTCCCGCCCGCACCTCGAACGCGTAGCGGCGAGGGCCGCGACCATGCGCGACCTGAACGCGTGCGCGCCACCCTGCGCGCGGCGCCACGGCCCGCGGAGGCGGTCGCCATGTGGCTGATCGTCGTCGGGGTGTGCGCCGCCGTCGCCATTCTGATGGCCTGGCCGGTGCCGGAGGCGCTGTGCAAGGCGGCCTGGCCGCGCCTCAAGCCGCGCGCCGCCATCGTCGTGTGGCAGATCGTCGGCCTGGTCGGCGGACTGAGCGCGGTCGGCACCCTGCTGGTGCTCGGCTTCGCGCCGCTGGCCGGCGACTGGACCGCGGTCAACCTGGTCGCGCTGGTGCTGGCCGCGCTGCTGTTCTCCTGGCTGACCGGCGTGCTGGCCACCTCCGCGATCCGGATCGAGCGGGATCTGCGCCGTCAGCGCACGGTCGTCGATCTGCTCGGCCGCGCCGAGGCCGACGGCGTACGCGTGCTCGAACATCCCGAGCCGATGGCGTACTGCCTGCCCGGCCCGCAACCGCGCATCGTGATCACCGACGGTGTCGTCGCCGCGCTGCCGCCAGAAGAACTGGCCGCGGTGCTGGCCCACGAGCGTGCGCACGCCGAGGGCCGGCACGAGTTCGTGATCCAGCCGTTCGTGGCCTGGCAGTCGGCGCTGCCCTTCCTCGCCCCGGCCCGGCGCGCGACCGCCGCCGTCGCCGAACTTGTCGAGATGCTGGCGGACGACGCGGCCGCCGCCGCGACCAGTCGCCTGACCGTCGCACGTGCACTCGCGCGCGTAGGCGCAGGACGTCCGCCCGGCGTGCGCAGTACGTCAGACGGCGCCGATCCGTCACTAGTCGGCGCTGGAACCGCGCCTACGTCTGTGATCGCACGGGTGCGTAGGCTGACCTGACAACATTCGTCAGTCGCGGCCTTACGCGGCCGTGACGCAGAAGGCGGGATGGATCGTGGTCGAACTCAAGACGCCGGGCGAGATCGAGGCGATGCGCGTCGCCGGCCGCGTCGTGGCGCGCGCGCTGGCCGCGGTCCGTGAGCAAGCGGCGGTCGGCGTGCGGCTGACCGAACTGGACGAGGCGGCCCGCGAGGTGCTGCGTGAGGCCGGCGCGCAGTCGCCGTTCCTCGGCTACCAGCCGGGTTTCTCCACGCTGCCGTTCCCGGCCGTGATCTGCACCTCCGTCAACGACGCGGCGCTGCACGGCATCCCGACCGATTATCGGCTCGCCGACGGCGACCTGCTCAGCGTGGACTGCGGCGCGACGCTCAACGGCTGGACCGGGGACTCGGCGGTCTCGTTCACGGTCGGCGCCGAGCGGCCCGAGGACAAGCGGCTGATCGACACGGCTTACGAGGCGCTGCGCGCCGGGATCGCCGCGGCGGTCGTGGGCGCGAAGATAGGCGACGTGGCGGCCGCGATCGGCGCGGTGGGCCGGGCCGGCGGCTACGGCATCAACACGGACTTCGGCGGCCACGGCGTCGGCCACACCATGCACGAGGACCCGTCTGTGCCCAACGAGGGCCGGCCGGGGCGCGGCCTGAAGTTGCGCGCCGGGCTGGTGATAGCGATCGAGCCCTGGTTCATCGGCGGCGGCAAGGACGAGTACTACCTCGACGAGGACGGCTGGACGCTGCGCACCGGCGACCGCAGCCGCGCCGCGCACGTCGAGCACACCGTCGCGGTCACGGATCAGGGACCTGTGGTCCTCACCGCCGCATAAGGGCGACCGAGGGATGGATACCGGCCCTGTCAGGACTTGTTGATGCGCGGGTCGGCGTCCTCGGCGGCGTGCTCGCGCGCCTTGGCCTCCGCGCGCCGCCGCGGGTTCTGCGTGCGCAGGATCGTGACCAGCACCGCGGTGAAGATGACGGCCATCACGGCCGGGGGCACCAGGGATTCCAGGTCTGCCAGCACCTGCCGCCTCCGCTCCGCCGCCGCTTCCCGCCGGGCCGCGGATCGCGCCGCGGCCCAACGCACTGTGTCCCAACTACTGTCCCACTGCCCCGATCAGGCGTCGGCGCCGGGTCGCACCAGCGGGAACAGGATGGTCTCGCGGATGTTCTTGCCGGTCAGCCGCATGATCAGCCGGTCCATGCCCATGCCCATACCGCCGGTGGGCGGCATCGCGTACTCCAGCGCGCGCAGGAAGTCCTCGTCCAGCTGCATGGCCTCCGCGTCGCCGGCCGCCGCGAGCAGCGACTGCGCGGTCAGCCGCTCGCGCTGGTCGATCGGATCGGTCAGCTCGGAGAAGGCGGTGGCCAGCTCGGTGCCGAGGATCACCAGGTCCCACTTCTCCGAGACGCCCGACTTGGTGCGATGCCTGCGCGCCAGCGGCGAGACCTCGGTCGGGTAGTCCATCAGGAAGGTCGGGTTGACCGTGTCCTCCTCCAGGAGGCGCTCGATCATCTCCAGCACGATCTGGCCGTGGCCCCACTTGGCCTCGTACGGCACCTCGGCCTTGTCGGCCAGCATCCGCAGCCGCTCGACCGACGTCTCCGGGGTGACCTGTTCGCCGAGCCGCTCGGAGATGCCGTCGTACACCGAGACCTGGCCCCACGGTTCGGCCAGGTCGATCTCGTGCTCGACGCCGTGCGCGTCCAGGCCGCGGATCAGCGTGTGCCCGTTGACGGCCATGGCCGCGTTAAGCACCAGACGACGCGTCAGTTCGGCCTGCGTCGTGTAGTCGCCGTACGCCTCGTAGCACTCGATCGTGGTGAACTCGGGATTGTGCGTCGCGTCGGCGCCCTCGTTGCGGAACAGCCGGCCGATCTCGAAGACCCGCTCCGCGCCGCCGACGATCAGCCGCTTGAGCGGCAGCTCGGTGGCGATGCGCAGGTACAGGTCCATGTCGTACGCGTTGATGTGCGTCTCGAACGGACGCGCGCTAGCCCCGCCGTGCACGGTCTGCAGCACCGGGGTCTCGACCTCGATGTAGCCGTCGGCGTGCATGGTGTCCCGGATCGAGCGGATCATCGCGGAGCGCTGCCGCAGCATCGAACGCGCTTCCGGGTTCACGATCAGGTCGACGTAACGCTGCCGTACCCGCGCCTCGGGGTCGGCCAGGCCCTTGTGCTTGTCGGGCAGCGGCCGCAGGCACTTGGCGGTGATCTGCCAGGACTCGACCATGACCGACAGTTCGCCGCGCCGCGAGGTGATCACCTCGCCGGTGACGCCGACGTGGTCGCCGAGGTCGACGTCGGACTTCCAGTCGGCCAGCGACGCTTCGCCGACCCGGTCGAGCGAGACCATGACCTGGATCTCCGCCTCGGCCTCGCGGATGGTGGCGAAGCACAGCTTGCCGCCGGTACGCGAGAGCATCACCCGGCCGGCCACGGCGACGTGCTCGCCGGTCGCGGTGTCCGACTCCAGGCCGTCGAACCGCGCGCGCACCTCGGCGATCGTCGCGGTGCGCGGGTAACCGACCGGGTACGGGTCGGCGCCGCGGGCTTTGATCCGGTCCAGCTTCTCCCGCCGCACCCGCATCTGCTCGGGTTCCTCGGTCAGCGGGTTGCTGGTGGTCGGCTCGTCACTCATGGGGACAAGGATAAGGGGCGCCGAGAGCGCCCTATACCTGATATCCGGGTGCAGCAAACGCCTGCGGCCGGATCGCTCTGCGCGGTAGCCGACGCGTACGCCCCGGCGCGTTGCTAGAAGGCGCCTTGATCACGTCGTGCTGATGTTGCGCTCGTACACCAGGCGCAGCCCGATCAGGGTGAGCCAGGGCTCGTGCGCGTCGATGACCTCGGCCTCCTCCAGCACCAGCGGGGCCAGGCCGCCGGTGGCCACGACCGTGACGTCGTTGGGGTCGTCGGCCAGCTCGTCGGCCATCCGATTGACCACGCCGTCGATCTGGCCGGCGAAGCCGTAGAGGATGCCGGCCTGCATGCACTCGACGGTGTTCTTGCAGATCACAGAGCGCGGCCGGGCCAGCTCGATCTTGCGCAGCTGGGCGCCGCGGGCGCCGAGCGCGTCCACCGAGATCTGGATGCCGGGGGCGATGGCGCCACCGATCCACTCGCCGCGCGCCGAGACCGCGTCGAAGGCGGTCGCGGTGCCCAGGTCGACCACGATGCACGGCGCGCCGTACAGGTGCACGGCCGCCAGCGCGTTGATGATCCGGTCGGTACCGACCTCCTTCGGGTTGTCCACCAGCACCGGGATGCCGGTCTTGACTCCGGGCTCGACCACCAGCGAGGGGATGTCGCCGTAGTAGCGCCGGATCATGTCGCGCATCTCCTGCAGCACCGACGGCACCGTGGAGCACAGCGCTATGCCGTCGACGCCGCCGTCGCCGACCAGCGGGTGGTTGTGCATCAGCCCCTGGAGCAGGACGGCGTGCTCGTCCGCGGTGCGCTGCGGGTCGGTGGAGACCCGCCAGTGCTCGACGATCTCCTCGCCTTCGAACAGGCCGAGCACCGTGTGGGAGTTGCCGATGTCGATCGTGAGCAGCATGGCTGGGGCTCCGGGGAGAGAAGCGCCGGGTGGGGGACGGCTGAGTCGGGACGCGGGCGGCGGTGCCGGTGCGGTGGTGCGGTTCGGTGGTGCGGTTCGGTGGTGCTGGAGCGGTGGTGCGGTTCGGTGGTGCTGGAGCGTTCGAGCGGGGTCTCGCGGTCAGGCGGTGCGGAAGTCGCAGCCGACGTCCAGGATCGGCGCGGAGTGCGTCAGCGCGCCGACGGACAGGTAGTCGACGCCGGTCTCGGCGGCGGCGCGGGCCTGGTCCAAGGTCAGTCCGCCGCTCGCTTCGAGCCTGGTACGACCATACGGCTCGTTACGGCCGACGAGGAGGACCGCGGCGCGCATCCGCTCCGGGGTGAAGTTGTCCAGCAGCACCAGCTCGGCCCCGGCCGCGACCACCGGCAGCAGCTGGTCGAGCGAGTCGACCTCGACCTCGATCGGCAGATCCGGCCAGCGCTTGCGCACCGCTTCGAAGGCCTCGACGACGCCGCCGGCCGCCACCACGTGGTTGTCCTTGACCATCGCGGCGTCCGAGAGCGACATCCGGTGATTGACGCCGCCGCCGCAGCGCACCGCGTACTTCTCCAGCCTGCGCAGGCCGGGCGTGGTCTTACGGGTGTCCCGGATCTTCGCCCCGGTGCCCTCGACCGCGTCGACCCACGCGCGGGTCACGGTCGCGATGCCGCACAGGTGCGAGAGCAGGTTGAGCGCCGTGCGCTCGCCGGTCAGCAGGTCGCGCACCAGGCCTGACGCGGTGAACAGCACCGTGCCGGGCTCGACCCGCGCGCCGTCCGCGACCTGGAACTCGATCTCGACGCCGCCGCCGGAGACCGCGTCCAGGACGGCCGCCGCGACCGGGATGCCGGCCGCGACGCCGGCGGCCCGCGCGGTGAAGTCGGCGACGGCGGTGGCCGTGTCGTCCACGGTGGCGAGCGTGGTCACGTCGACGCCGCCGTCGAGGTCCTCCTCGATCGCGGCGCGCGCGATCCGCTCGACGAGTTCCGGATCGAGGCCGGCGGCTTCGAGCAGCCGCGCGATCTGAGGCGAGATCACCTGACGTCCTTCCTGGTCAGAGGCTTGGAGAAGGCACGGGCGCAGTTCGAGCCCCTGCGGTACAACGTTGTCAGAACACTGCGGCACGTATCCGAGTTCGTCATCGCGCGCCGCTCAGTCCTCGATCGCCGAGTCGGCGATCAGCTGCTCGGCGTCCGGGACCGGGCGCGGGGTGAATCGCACGCCGTCGGCCGTCGCGCGCGCGATCTGCCGGACCCGCCAGTGCTCGTCGTCGGTGACCGGGAAGTCCTCGCGCCAGTGCGAGCCGCGGGTCTCCTCGCGCAGCGCGGCGGCTTCCGCCAGCACGGTCGCGACCTGCTGGAGGTTGGTCGCCTCCCACGCCTCGGCGCGCGGGTCGGCGTCCGTGCGGTCGAGCAGCGCGCGCAGTTGGCCGGACGTGCGGGCCAGCGAATCGGCGCTGCGCAGCACGCCCGCGCCGCCGCTCATCGCCTGCTGCGTCGCCGCGCGCACGGTCGGGTCGAGCAGAACCTGCGCACGCCGGTCGTCCACCGGTTCGCCCGGCTCCGGATCGCCGCCCGGACCGAACGCCCGGGCCAGGTCGCGGCCGATCCGGTCGGCGAACACCATGCCCTCAAGCAGCGAGTTCGACGCCAGCCGATTCGCGCCGTGCACGCCGGTACAGGCGGTCTCGCCGCAGGCGTACAGGCCGGGGATCGAGGTGCGGCCCCACAGGTCGGTCAGCACGCCGCCGGACGCGTAATGCGCGGCGGGCGCGACCGGGATCAGGTCCCGGACCGGGTCGATGCCGTGCTGGTGCAGCGACTCCCAGATGGTCGGGAACCGGCCACGCCACTTGTCCTCGCCGAAGTGCCGCGCGTCCAGCCACAGGTGGTCCAGGCCCGACTCGTTGGCCCGGCGCATGATCGCCTTGGCCACGATGTCGCGCGGGGCCAGGTCGGCCAGCTCGTGCACGTTCGCCATGAACCGCTCGCCCTTGGCGTCGACCAGGAACGCGCCCTCGCCGCGCACCGCCTCGGAGATCAGCTGCTGCTGACCGCGCGCGCCCTCGCCCAGCCACAGCACGGTCGGGTGGAACTGGATGAATTCGAGGTCCGCGACCTGCGCCCCGGCCCGCAGAGCGAGCGCCACGCCGTCTCCGGTGGCCACCGACGGGTTCGTGGTCGCGGTGAACACCTGGCCCATGCCGCCGGTCGCCAGCACCACCGCGCGCGTACGCACGGCGCCGACACCGTCGCGCGCGCCCTCACCGAGGACGTGCAGCGTCAGGCCGGCCGCGCGGCCGTCCGCGTCCGTGAGCAGATCGAGGACGAGCGCGTGGTCGATCACCTCGATCTCGTCGACCAGCTTGTCCAGCCGGGCCAGCAGCGCGCGGGAGACCTCGGCGCCGGTCGCGTCACCGCCGGCGTGGATGATCCGGTCGGCGTGGTGGCCGCCCTCGCGGGTCAGCGCGATGCTGCCGTCCGAGCGCCGGTCGAACTCGGCGCCGCGGTCGATCAGCCGGCGCACGGCGGCCGGCCCCTCGGTGACGAGAATCCGCACGGCCTCCGGGTCGCACAGGCCCGCGCCGGCGATCAGCGTGTCGGCCAGGTGCGCCTCGGGCGTGTCGCCGAGTCCGAGCGCGGCGGCGATCCCGCCCTGCGCCCAGCGGGTCGAGCCGTCGGCCGGCTGGGCCTTGGTGACCAGCAGCACCGAGCCGGCGTGCCGCGCGGCCAGCGCGGCGGTCAGCCCGGCGATGCCGGAGCCGACCACGACGGTGTCGGCGTACGCGGTCCAGCCGGGTGCGGGGGCCAGCAGCCTCGATATACGGGTCATTTCGCCTCGCCGGGGACGGTCAGCACGGGGTCGTCGATGGTCAGCACGGTGTTGTCGATGAGCCGGGTGGCTCCGATCCGCGCCGCGACCAGGAGGATCGCTTCGCCGGTGAAGTCGTCCGGGACCTCGTGGAAGTTGCCCGGATCGACCAGCGCCAGATAGTCGAGCGCGAGCGGCGGGTCCGCGTGCGCGGCCTCGTCGAGCACCGCCTGCGCGGCCGTGCGCACGGCGGCGGCGGCGGTCGGTTTGGCCACACCCTCGGCCAGCGCGCGGCTGAGTGCGAGCGCGGTCTGCCGTTCGCCGGCGGACAGGTAGCGGTTGCGGCTGGAGAGGGCGAGCCCGTCCGGCTCACGCACCGTACGCACCCCGACGATGTCGACCGGCAGGTTGAAGTCGCGCACCATGCGGCGGATCATTGCCAGCTGCTGCGCGTCCTTCTGCCCGTAGAAGGCCAGGTCGGGCTGGGTCAGGTTCAACAGCTTGTTGACGACCGTGAGCATCCCGGAGAAGTGTCCCGGCCGCGAGGCGCCCTCCAGCAGTTCGCCCATCGGCCCGGGCTGCACGGTGACCTGCGGCGCGCCGTCCGGGTACACCTCGTCGGCCGAGGGCGCGAAGACGATGTCAACGTCCGCGTCCTCCAACTGCTTCACGTCCTGGCCGAGGGTGCGCGGGTAACGCTCGAAGTCCTCGCCGGGGCCGAACTGCAGCGGGTTGACGAAGACGGTGACGATCACGGTCTTGGCCGCCTGCCGGGCCGCCTGGACCAGCGCGAGGTGCCCGTCGTGCAGGGCGCCCATCGTCATCACGACCGCGGTGTCGCCGAACCGGCCGGCCCGGGCGGCTTCGAGGTCGGCGCGGGTGTGCACGAGCCTGGTCACTGATCGACTCCGTTCGCCGGTCCGGTCCCGGACCCGTGGGCCGAGTGGCCGCCGAGCACGCCGAGCAGCGGCCCGGCCTGGTCGGCGGTGAGCAGTCCGGCGGCCAGCGCGCGGTCGGCGGTCAGCCGCGCCATGGCGAGGTAGGCGGCGCGCACCGGACCGCCGGGAGCGGCCCGGTCCAGCTCGGCCAGGTGCGCGGCCACGGTGCCCGCGTCGCCCCGGGCCACCGGGCCGGTCAGCGCGCCGTCACCGGATCTCAGGGCGTTGTCGAGGGCGGCGGACAGCAGCGGGGCGAGCATGTGGTTCGGCTCGGCCACCCCGCTGGCCCGCAGCAGGTCGGCGGCCTGCGCCACCAGCGTGACCAGGTGGTTGGCGCCCGAGGCGAGGGCCGCGTGGTACAGCGGGCGGCGCGCCTCCTCGATCCACTCCGGCTCGCCGCCCATCTCGACCACCAGCGCCTCGGCCATCGGCCGGAACGGCTCGGGCGCGGTGACCCCGAACGAGCAGCCGGACAGCCGCGCCAGGTCCACCTCGGTGCCGGTGAAGGTCATCACCGGGTGTAGCGCGAGCGGCAGCGCGCCGGCCTTGAGCACGCGGTCGAGCACGCCGACGCCGTACCGGCCGGAGGTGTGCACCACGACCCGGCCGGGCCGGATCGCACCGATGGACACGAGTCCGTCGGCGAGTTGGGCGAGCGCGTCGTCGGGCACGGTGAGCAGCAGGAGCTCGGCGCGCGCGGCGACGTCCTGCGCGGCGAGCATCGGCACGCCGGGCAGCATCTCGGCGGCGCGGCGCCGGGAGCGGTCGGACACGCCCGA
>JBOHCW010000526.1:0-3917 GCA_050725375.1 Actinocrinis sp.
CGGGCGGCCGAACGTGCTGCGGGTGACCGAGGAGCCGACCGACTCGCTGGACCTGCTCGACTGGTGCGCGCTCGAACTGGAGCGCCGGGCCGAACGAGCGGCGCTGTCACGCCGCCACAGCATCTGATCGCGGGCCGTCGGCGCCGCCGTCGGCGCGAGTACCGCTGCGGACGCTGAGGCGGCGCCAGAGGGCGCACAGGCGGCCCAGGGCGCCGTGATGACCGCTGAGGCGTCCGAGACGGTGGAACCGGGCACAGCGGGCGTTACAGGCGATTCCGGCGAGCGCGCGCAGCCGGACGGCGAGCCGCCGCTGTGGCTGTTCGTGGACGACCTGCCCGAGCTGTGCGCCGCGGCGTCCCGGCTCGGCCGGCCCGACCCGCAGGACGCGCTGGCGGCGCTGGCCCGCACGGCGCGCTACGCCCGCGCCACCCTCGTGGTCACCCTGCGGCTGGACCAGGTCGCCGCGCTGCGCCCGGCCCTGCGCAACCAGCTGACCTCGCGCATCGCGCTGGGCCGGGTGGACGCGGTGACCTCGACGCTGCTTTTCGGCGGCACCCTCGAACTCGGCGGCGCACAGCTGATGCCGCCTGGACGCGGCTATGTGCGGATCGGCGCGGGGCCGGTCATCCGGCTACAGACGCCCTACGCGCCAACGCTCGCGCTGTCAGCCGTGTGAACGACGCGCGCGAGCGCTTACGGGCGTACATTTCCCGGTCCGCCGAGCCGAGCAACTCCTGTGCCCGCACCTCGGGGGCCAGGGCGTTCTGCGGCCGGGCCGGCTCGTAGGCGAGCCCCAGCGAGGCCCGGACGAGCATCCTGGTGTCGACCTCGATGGACACCGGATGGGAGAACGCCTGATCGATCCGGTCCACGAGCGCCAGCGCCTCGTCCGCTTCGATCCCGGCGGCCACCACGACGAACTCGTCCCCGCCGACCCGCGCGACCACGTCCTCGCCGCGCACCGCCGCGCGCAGCCGCTCGGCCACCAGGCGCAGCACGGTGTCGCCGACGCCGTGGCCGTGGGTGTCGTTGACCTCCTTGAAGCGGTCGAGGTCGCAGAAGATGACCGCCAGCGGGATCTGGTCGGCCAGCAGGCCCACCAGCCGTTCGCTCAGCTCGATCGGATTGGCCAGGCCGGTCAGCGCGTCGTGCCGGGCCTGGTGGCGCAGGTGCTCCTCGCGCCGGTGGCGCTCCGCGATGTCCAGCCGCAGCTTCTCGTGCTCGCGCTCCAGCTTCTCCATCCGCGCCGTCGCCTCCTCGTGGCGGCGGGCGTTGAGGATCGCGAAGCCGGCCTGCTCGGCGAACATGTCCAGTACGTCGCCGACCCAGCGCGGCGGCACCCGGCCATCCGAAGGGTCGTCGACCGAGAGCATGCCGATCAGGTCCGCGCTGGCGTCGCGCATCGGGGCCAGCAGCCCGTAGTCGGCGCGCCAGACGCCGCCGTCGCGCGGGTCGCCGTCGATGTCGGGCAGGTAGATGAGCAGGCCCTCGGGCGGATCGCTCGACAGGTCGCGCACGAAGCGCAGGCTCCCCCACGCCTCGCCGCTTTCGAGCACGCTCTCGATCGCCTTGCGGGAGCAGGAGTTGCCCAGCAGCGTCTCACGCAGTTCCTCGGAGCCGGCCGTGGCACAGCACAGCAGGTCGCCGGACTCCTGGACGACGTTCACGGCGATCTGGCGGAAGGGGGTGCAGGCGACGACTCCCTCGGCGATGGCCTGCATCGTGGCGTCGAGTCCCTCGGCGGCGTTCACGCCCGTGATGGCACGGTGGACGGGGCGGAGGGCGGACAGCGGTATATGTCCTTCCGTGCCCTGTTCCACCACGTCGAACCCCGATCGCTCGTGCCCGGGGCCGGTGCTACCGGCCTGGCGCCGCGCCGACCTCGTACGCGGGGACCGTGAGGGGCGGTCCTCGAACTGAACGCACCGAGCCAGACACGGAATGTACAACATGAACGGCGGTCCGCACCAGATAGTCTTCTGGCCCTGACATGCGTCGCTCCCGGTCGCGGGTAAAGAATCGGCAAGGTTCCGCGACGGTCCTGAAACAGCGCGGCCGGGCGTGCCCCGAACCGCTCCGGGTGCGGTACCTTTCGAAGGTGGGTGTATCAGGCATGGACCATCCCATGATCGGGGCGGAGCACTTCCAGGCGGCCAGAAGGTCGGCTTACGTGCCCCCGGTCAGCGTCGGCGGCGCGGCGGTCAAGGACCGTCTCGACCGCCATCTAGCCGTGCTTGTGCCCGAGGGCGCAGACCCGGCACGTATAGCTGTAGGCCGCGGCCTGCCGACCGGCGAGCCCGCGCGGCTCGGCGTCGCGCAGACCGCCCAACTACTGCGCGAAATCACGCCGCGACCGTCGGCGCCGACCAGGCGCCGGATCTCGCTGCGGGCACCGTTGCGCTCTTTCAAGCGCTGGATAGGTTTCTAGCCTCCGGCGACGTTCCGCCGTCGGCGTTGTAAGGCGACCGGCGACACCTCATGTCGGCATGGGCCGACACCGTGCGCGCTCCACACCACACCCACATGCCCAAGCACGCGCACGTGATGTCGCTCACGTCCCGGCTTCTGAAAGCTCCACGGGATCGCTGACGCAAGCCGCCTCGACGGCGCGTCCGGAGCATCCGAGAACGCGAATGGGGCCTCCCCGCCAAGGGAGGCCCCATCTCGTGTCTCAGGGCGCTGTGGGCGCCCCCACCTGCCGCGCCGTCAGGCCGCCGGCGTGTCGTTCGGCGCCGCGTCCGCGACCACGGCGGCTGCCGGAATCTCCGCCGGGAGGTCCGCGGGCGTGGCGATCTCCGGCAGCGTGCTCTTCGGCGAGGCGACGAAGGTGAACTTCTTGCCGTCCCCGGAGCCCTCGGTGTCGACCAGCACGATCGAACCGGAGCGCAGCTCGCTGAACAG
Organism: Actinocrinis sp.; assembly: GCA_050725375.1. Classification (GTDB taxonomy): domain Bacteria; phylum Actinomycetota; class Actinomycetes; order Streptomycetales; family Catenulisporaceae; genus Actinocrinis. Next base: position 2,902 of record JBOHCW010000526.1, read on the forward strand.
GATCTTCTCCGACAGCGGGTCCTCGATCTCGCGCTGGATGGTGCGGCGCAGCGGCCGGGCACCCATCAGCGGGTCGTAGCCCTTGTCGGCCAGCAGCAGCTTGGCGGACCTGGTCAGCTCGATGCCCATGTCCCGGTCCTTGAGCCGCTCGTCGACCTTGGCCATCATCAGGTCGACGATCTGCATGATGTTGTCCTGGGTCAGCTGCGGGAAGACGATCGTGTCGTCCACCCGGTTGAGGAACTCGGGCCGGAAGTGCTGCTTGAGCTCGTCGTTGACCTTGTTCTTCATCCGCTCGTACCCGGTGGACACGTCGCCCACGGCCGCGAAGCCGAGGTTGAAGCCCTTGGAGATGTCCCGGGTGCCCAGGTTCGTGGTCATGATGATCACGGTGTTCTTGAAGTCCACGACCCGGCCCTGGGAGTCGGTGAGCCGACCGTCCTCCAGGATCTGCAGCAGCGAGTTGAAGATGTCCGGGTGGGCCTTCTCCACCTCGTCGAACAGCACGACGGAGAACGGCTTGCGGCGCACCTTCTCGGTCAGCTGGCCGCCCTCCTCGTAGCCCACGTATCCGGGCGGCGAGCCGAACAGCCGCGAGACGGTGTGCTTCTCGGAGAACTCGGACATGTCCAGCTGGATGAGGGCGTCCTCGTCGCCGAACAGGAACTCGGCGAGCGTCTTGGCCAGCTCGGTCTTACCGACGCCGGACGGACCGGCGAAGATGAACGAGCCGCCGGGGCGCTTGGGGTCCTTCAGGCCGGCCCGGGTGCGCCGGATCGACTGGGACAGCGCCTTGATCGCCTGCTCCTGGCCGATAACGCGCTTGTGCAGCTCGTCCTCCATGCGCAGCAGCCGGGAGGTCTCCTCCTCGGTCAGCTTGAAGACCGGGATGCCGGTGGCGGTGGCCAGGACCTCGGCGATCAGCTCCTCGTCCACCTCGGCCACGACGTCCATGTCGCCGGCCTTCCACTCCTTCTCCCGCTTGGCCTTCGCGGCCAGCAGCTGCTTCTCCTGGT
>JBOHCW010000527.1:0-5585 GCA_050725375.1 Actinocrinis sp.
AGTTGTAGCGGCGGTCACAGCGGCGGGGAAACGCCCGGTCCCATCCCGAACCCGGAAGCTAAGCCCGCCAGCGCCGATGGTACTGCCAGGGAGACCTGGTGGGAGAGCAGGACACCGCCGCACAACAACGAAACACCACGGAACGGCCCGCCCCGCACACCGGGAGCGGGCCGTTCCGCGTTTAAAACCCCCACAAGCAGCCACAGCCTAAAGGTTTCAGGTTTATCGACGTGAACGGCCCGAGTAATCGGGCCATTTCCATTTTCGCCGAAGCTGCCGGCTATGGTGTCGGCTCCTCGTCAAAGGCGTTAGAGCCGGCCGGCCGCCTTCAACGCCAGATACGCGTCGGCGAGCGCAGGTGCGAAACGCTCCGGAACCGCGTCGACGACGTGCGCGCGGTGCCGCGACAAGTCCGCGGCGACTCTGCGGCGCGCGGACAGAGACAACTCCGCCGACGCCGCGGCGAACACCGCGTCCGCATTGCCTCGTGCATGTGCCAACTCGGCGATCCGCGGGTCGGCGACCGAGGCCACGATGACGTTGTGACGCTGCGTCAACCGGTCCATCTGCGGCAGCAGCCCCTGCTCGATCGCGGCCGCGTCGATGCTCGTCAGCAACACTACGAGCGACTGGCGGCGCACCCGCTTCGTCAGCTGTGCGACCAGGCCCTCGGCGTCCAACTCGATAAGCGACGGCTCCAGGCCCGCCATCGCGTCGCTGAACAGCGCCAAGGTCTTGCCCGGCACCGCGCCGGCGACACTCGCCTGCAACCGCTGGTCGTAAGCCATCAAATCGACCCGGTCGCCCGCCCTGGTCGCCAACGCGGCCAGCAACAACGCGGCGTCGATCGCCGAGTCGAGGCGCGGCATGTCACCCACGCGGCCGGCCGACGTGCGGCTCGTGTCGACGACGATGACTACACGCCGGTCACGCTCCGGCCGCCACGTGCGCACGACAACGTCGTTACGGCGTGCCGTCGCCCGCCAGTCGATCGAGCGCACGTCGTCGCCGACGACATACTCGCGCAGCGAGTCGAACTCGCTGCCCTGGCCGCGCACCAGCACCGGCGTGCGGCCGTCCGTCTCATGCAGCCGCGCCAGGCGCGACGGCAGATGCTTCCGGCTCTCGAACGGCGGCAGAACCCGCACCCGCCAAGGCACTTGACGCGACATCTGACGCCCGGCAAGGCCCAGCGGACCGAGCGAACGGACCGTCACACGATCCGGCACGCGATCACCACGACGCGTCGGCCGCAAAATCGAGGCGATCTGCTGCGTCGCGTTCGGCCCGACAGACAGCGCGTGCCGAGGTTCCTTAGGCAGCTCGGCCGCCTGGAGCGGTGGCTCGCCCGGCTGACGCTGGCGCGTATTGCCGGCGCTCGGCGTCCAGGCATCGCGCAGCGTGCCATGCAGCGTGCGCGCGCCGGTGTTCGTCACCGCGAGCTGTACGGTCGCGGTCTCCGTCAGCCGCACCGTCGAGTCACCGCCGCGATGGAACACCAGGTCACGCAACGACGCCGCGTTGATCGCGTCCGCCGCGACCCCACAGGCCAACGCCGCCTCGAACACCGCGATCCCCGCCCAGCCCGGCACGTGAAAGACGCCTGACACCACGCCGACGACGGCCGAGCCGGCGGCCGCGAGCGCGCCGGTTCGGCCGGTCAGCACCAGACTGCCCCGGCCGTCCCGGTCCCTGGATTGTGGAGATCGCATGATCGTGATCGGTCTCTGCTCCGAATCGGTCTGTCGTCGCGTTCCTGTTCGTTCCCGATCAGCGCGGGACGGCGACACTGCCGAGCACGCCGTCAACCACGGCGTCCGTCGACACGCCCTCCAACTCACTCTCCGGCCGCAGACGCACACGGTGCCGCAGAACCGGCCGAGCCAGTGCCTTTACGTCGTCCGGGCTCGTGTAGTCACGCCCGGAGAGCCACGCCCACGCACGTGCGGCTGCCAGCAGCGCCGTACCGCCACGAGGTGACACGCCGACAGCCAGCGCCGGGGCGCTGCGGGTTGCACGCACGATGTCCGCGATGTAGCCAAGCACCTCAGGCGTCACGGTCAGACGGCGCACCGCGTCACGTGCGGCCTCAATGTCGGCGCGTCCGGCCACCGGGCGCACGCCCGCCGCGGCGAGCTGGCGCGGATCGAAGCCGTCCGCGTGCCGGCGCAGCACCGCGATCTCCTCGTCGCGGCTCGGCAACGGCAGGTTCAGTTTGAGCAGAAACCGGTCCAGTTGCGCCTCGGGCAGCGGATAGGTGCCCTCGAACTCCAGCGGGTTCTGTGTCGCCGCGACCATGAACGGGAACGGCAGACGACGCGGACTGCCGTCCACCGTCACCTGCCGCTCCTCCATGCTCTCCAGCAGCGCCGCCTGCGTCTTCGGCGGCGTGCGGTTGATCTCGTCGGCCAGCAGCAGGTTGGTGAACACCGGCCCCTCGCGGAACGAGAACTCCGCGGTGCGCGCGTCGAACACCAGCGAACCGGTCACGTCGCCGGGCATCAGGTCCGGCGTGAACTGCACGCGCTTGGTGTCCAGCGAGAGCGCCGCGGACAACGAACGCACCAGCAGCGTCTTGGCGACGCCGGGCACGCCTTCGAGCAGCACGTGGCCCTCGCACAGCAGCGCGATCACCAGGCCGGTGACGGCCGCGTCCTGGCCGACGACGGCCTTGGCCACCTCGGTGCGCACGCTCTGCAGCGATCGGCGCGCGGCGTCGGCCTGCGAAGCCGCCGCACTCGGCGCGGAGTCGGCCACGGCCGTCGCGGCCGGGGTCGGCGAGATCTGGGCGGTCGGGGCGTCCCACGCGGCGCCGGAGACGGTGTCGGGCTCGGTCATGACGACCGGACCTCCTGTTCCAGTTGGTCGAGGTGGTCCGCGAGCAGGACCAGTTCGGCTTCGGACTGCGGGGCCTCGCCCGCGAGCAGATCGGCCACCAGATCCGGGCCGACGCCCAGCCGCGCCGCGATCGGCGCGATGAGCAGAGACGGATCGGCGTTCGCGCGCGCGGCCGGGACGCCGAAATACCCGGCGAGCCGGCTCGCGGTCGCCTTGCGCAACAACTCCGCGGCGCGTCCATGAGCGTTCGCGCGCCGGTACAGGCGTGCGTGTCCTTCCACGGTCTCGGCCGCGCGCACCGTGACCGGCAACTGCTCGGTCACCACCGCGCCGAGCCGCCGACCGCGCCAGTACGCGGTGAGCAGCACCGCGACCAGCAGTTGCAGCAAAACCCACCAGATCCACGACGGCATCAGGCTCGTCAACGTCTGCTGGCCCGCGTTCGAGCCTCCGCCTCCGCCGCCTCCGCCGCCACCGGCCGGAATGGTCGTCGTACTACCGGGCGCGGGAGTGTGCCGGCCGCCGCTTCCGCCATCGCTTCCGCCACCGCATCCGGCGCCGGCGCAGTTGTTCAGCGACGGGTCGGGCGTGAACGACGGTGCGAGCCAGATCAGCGTCCGGCTCGCACCGAAGACATGAAGTGCGAGCGCCGCGTTGCCGGCCACCGCGAGGTGCTCGTTCTCGAAAAAGGCCGCCGAGCCCAGGGCCAGGACGTACGTCGCACCGTTCACGCCGACGCCGGACACGAACGTCGGCTTGCCGCCCCGGACCGGGTAGCAGTCGTCCACCGATCCACTCGCCGCGGAGTCGCTGAAGGTCGCGGAGGAGTCGAACAGCTGGATCGTGCCGGCGGCCATCGTGTCGGGCGTTGCGCATGACGGGGAGAGCGGCGCGGACAGGTCGCTGGTACTGCCGTCGACGGTGACCGTGGGTAGGAACGCGCCGACGGTGTCCGAGTCGTTGTTGAGGATCACGACCCGGCCGAAACCGGCGTCCGTCAGCTGCTGGAGCGAGGCCGCGCTCAGGTGCTCGCCCTCGTCGATGACGAGCGTCGTGCCGAAAGCCGCGTCGGCCAAGGCCTCGGCGACATCCGTCGTCGGGGTGTAATCGACACCTTGCTCGCCTAACAGATTGAGCATCGCGGAGGTACTGGTCGGCTCCAGCAGCGGTGAACCGGTCGAGTCGGCCGGACTCGGTGTCGGATCGGCGAACGCCGGCCCGACAGCCGTCACGACTGCCGCTACAACTGCGACACAGAGCGCTGTGACCGTGCGCCCTAAAACACGGCTCACCGGGTACCGCCCGACCATGTATCGCCCGGCGGCGTACTACCCGACTGCGTCGGTGAACTGACCGCAGTAGCCGTGGCGACGGCGGTAGGGATCTGCAATGTGCCCGGTACCTCAGTACGCACCAGCTCGTCCACGTTACTGATCACCGCGTACGCCTTAGGCGTGCCGACGTACTCCCCGTACTCGACCTCATCAAAGGCACGCGCGGCCGCCACAAGCACGTCGCGATGCATTTGGAGCACCGCACCCGCGTCATGCGCAGCCTCGTCCGCCGTACGGTCCGCGCGCTCGGGCAGCAGGTCGCGCTCGTCCAGAGTCGCGATCACCGCGCGGAACCGCTCACGGATCGCCTCGGCGAAGTCGCCCGCGGCGGCCGCGGTCTCCGCGTTACGGCGATGCAGCGCCGCCCCGGTCAACACTTCGTCAGGCGCGGCCGCGGTCGCCCGCTTGTTCGCCGCCTTCGTCTTCGACTTCTTGTCGGCGCGCGGCTTGCCGAGCCGGCGCAGGATCATCCACACGGCCAGGATCAGCACGATCGCCGCGAGGATGATCAGCACGATCGTGCCCGCGTGGCTCGACGAGGACGGCTGCGGCGTCGGGCTCGGCGACGGCGTCGCGGTCGACGGCGACGGGACGGGTACCGAGCCCTGGTGGTACTTGCTCTTCGACAGTTCCCGGATCGCCAGCTGGCGCGCCTGCTCGCTGTCGACGACCACAGGTACGTCGGCGTGCGGCAGCGCGTACGCGATCGACTGCGGCGTCATCGCCACCGGAGTCGTCACCGCCGCACCTCCCCGCCGACGCCGTTGCCACCCTTGCCCGCACCGTTGCTTCCGTCGCCGCCCCGGGCCACACGCGCCCAGGCGATCCGGATGTCCAGACCCTCGCGGCGGAAGCGCCGGTCCACATACGCCATGACCGCCACGGCCGCCCGGAAGGGCGAGGTCAGCGCCATCGTCAGCGCGACCACGATCAGATATCCGGCCAGCCACCAGTACGTGGAGCCGGACACCGGAGCCCCGGCGAGCAGATCGCCGACGCCGTGAGCCGACCCAATGTAGTACTGACTGATGATCAGCGGGCCGACGACCAGGGTGCAGATCACCAAAGTCAGCAGCGCGGCCCAGGACGTGCGTACCAGGCCCATTCTCGTCAGCCGGCGCGCGCGCCCGAACGCGTGGAAGCCATCCGTGCCCTCCAAAGCCACGACCGGCCCGGCGACGATCCAGCTTCCGGTCAGGCAGATCACCAGAGGCACACCGAACAACGTAAGGAACAGCTCTGCGACGCCCCACGAGCCCTGCGGGTCGTTGATCATCGCGAGTGTGGTCACGGCGTACAGCGCGACGAAGATCGCGCCCGGCAGGACGGCGACGATCGCGGTGAACTGCAGTCTGCCGAGCAGCCGTCCGTTCGACGGCGCTCCCGACGGCGAAGCGGTCGACTGTCCCGCCA
>JBOHCW010000528.1:0-4653 GCA_050725375.1 Actinocrinis sp.
GCCCTGGTGCTCGTAGGACTCGAGGATCGGCGCCTTGAACGCCGCCTCGTCCTCGGCCGACCACTCCTCGCCGCGGGCGTCGTACCCGTCCCGCCGCACGGTCGCCAGCACGGATGCGGCCTGCTCCCCGCCCATCACCGAGATCCGGGCGTTGGGCCACATCCAGAGGAAGCGTGGGTCGTACGCGCGGCCGCACATGCCGTAGTTGCCGGCCCCGAACGAGCCGCCGATCACCACGGTGAACTTCGGGACGACGCTGCAGGCCACCGCGGTCACCATCTTGGCGCCGTGCTTGGCGATGCCGCCTGCCTCGTACTCGCGGCCGACCATGAAGCCGGAGATGTTCTGCAGGAACACCAGCGGCACGCCGCGCTGCTGGCACAGCTCGATGAAGTGCGCGCCCTTGAGCGCGGACTCGCTGAACAGGATGCCGTTGTTCGCCAGGATGCCGACCGGGTACCCGTGGATCTTCGCGAACGCGCACACCAGCGTCTCGCCGTAACGGGCCTTGAACTCGTGCAGTGCCGCACTTCCCGGGCTCGACCGGTCGACGATGCGTTTTATGACCTCGCGCACGTCGTAGGGGATGCGCGGATCGGCGGGCACCAGATCGTAAAGCTGCCCGGGGTCCTCGGCGGGCTCGGCGGGCTCGTCCGGCGTGAGCCACGGCTCCTGCGGCGGAAGGGTGGCGATCGCGGCGCGCAGCAGGTCGAGCGCGTGTTCGTCGTCCTCGGCGAGGTGGTCGGCCACGCCGGACAGGCGGGTGTGCACGTCGGCGCCGCCCAGCTCCTCGGCCGTGACGATCTCGCCGGTCGCGGCCTTCACCAGCGGCGGGCCGCCGAGGAAGATCGTGCCCTGGCCGCGCACGATGACCGTCTCGTCGCTCATCGCCGGCACGTATGCCCCGCCCGCCGTGCACGAGCCCATCACCGCGGCGAGCTGCGCGATTCCGGCGGCGGACAGCCGCGCCTGGTTGAAGAAGATCCGGCCGAAGTGGTCGCGGTCCGGGAACACCTCGTCCTGCAGCGGCAGGTACGCGCCTCCGGAGTCGACCAGGTACACGCAGGGCAGCCGGTTCGCGGCCGCGACCTCTTGGGCGCGCAGGTGCTTTTTGACGGTCATCGGATAGTACGTGCCGCCCTTGACCGTGGCGTCGTTGGCGGCGACCACGCACAGCCGGCCCTGGATCCGGCCGATGCCCGCGATGAGCCCCGCGGACGGGATCGGGCCGCCGTGCTCGGCGTAGAGGCCGTGCGCGGCCAGCGGGGCCAGTTCGAGGAAGGGCGAGCCGGGGTCGAGCAGCCGGTCGATGCGCTCGCGCGGCAGCAGCTTGCCGCGGGCGAGGTGCTTGGCGCGGGAACGCTCGTCGCCGCCGAGCCGGACTCGGGCCAGCGTCGCGCGCAGGTCCTCGGCGAGCCCGCGCAGGCCCGCGCCGCCGTCGGGGGGCACGGCGTCGTCGATGGACGCGGTGACGCCGTTCGCAGCTTCGGGCACAGATGCCCGCGGTGTCGTCGACGGCACCGTTGCCGCCTTTCTATTCGGTTCGGTGACCGGTGCTTTGTGGCACGCGGCGTCTCGACTCGATGCATTCGACCGTGCGACGGTAGCCGCCGATCAAGACCTACCCGTGGTGTCGGGTCGATACCCGCCAGGTTAGCCCAGGCGCAACCCGACATGATTCGCGAGGAACGTAAGTGTGTCCGCGGACAGGTCAACGCGCCGCGACTCCGCGCGCATACTGTGCCCTACGCCGATCTCGCGCCGTAGCAGTACGGGATAACGCTCTCGGTCGCCGCTCGTCGCCCATTGCAGTGCGGCGCACATTTTGCGTGCGTGCATCGTGTCGACGCGGGTGTCGCCCTCGAAGACCGTGAACAGCGTCGCCGGGTACCGCACGCCCTCTTCCACGTTATGCACCGGCGAGTAGGCGAGCAGGATGTCGAGCTGATGCGGGTCGGCCGCGCTGCCGTACTCGACGTTCCAGGTCTCGCCGAGGCCGAACAGCTCGTAGCGCACCATGTCCAGCAGCGGGGCCGAGCAGACCACCGCGCGATACAGGTCGGGCCGCTGGGTGAGCGCCGCGCCGACAAGCAGGCCGCCGTTCGAACCGCCGTAGATACCCAGTCGGTCAGCGGTGGTCCAGCCCTCGTCGACGAGGTACCCCGCGGCCCGGTGGAAGTCGTCGAACACGTTCTGTTTGTTGTCGAACATGCCGGCCTGGTGCCACCGCTCGCCCTCTTCGCCGCCGCCGCGAAGACTCGCGATCGCGTACACACCGCCCGCCTCGACCCAGGCCAGCGTGCCGGCGTTGTAGACCGGAGGCAGGCTGATCGTGAAGCCGCCGTAGCCGTAGAGGATGGTCGGCCGCGGCCGCTGCGGTACGTCGTCCGGCTCACCGGAGATGATGAACATCCGGATCGTCGTGCCGTCTTCGGACCGGTACTCGACCTGTCGCGTGTAGACGGTCGGCGTCTCCGGTTTGCCAGGCGTGTCCGTCCGCCCACAGCGACGTGTCCCCGGTACGACCGTCGTACTGGTAGACACGTGAAGGCATGCCGAAGTCGGTGTAGGCGAACCACGCCTCATGCCCACCGCCGAGGCGAGTCGTGAGGGCGCCAACCGTACCTACGGAAGGCAGCGGCACGTTACCGCGCAGCTTGCCGGTTACCGCATCGTGCACGGTGATCTCACCGATCGCGTGCCTAGTGCGCATGACGAGCAGTAGCGGCTGCTCCAGTTCGGGGCCGTCGAGCACGCTCACGCCCTCGATCACCGCGTCTGGGTCCTCGGCGATCAGCTCGCGCCAGCCGCCAGGGGTCGGATCGTCCGTCGCGGCCACGCATACGCGGCCGCGCGGCGCGTCCAGCTTGGTCAACGCGAAGACGGTGCCGGCCAACGGACCGCCCTCGCGCGCGATGGACAGGTAAGTCTCCGCCTCGATGCCGACCTGTACCGGCTTGAGCGCCGGCGCCGCTCCCGCAGCGCCGGCCAGGTCGGCGAGGTAGACGTCGTTGTTCGGGTCGGTGCCCTCGCTGCTGTAGATCACCAGCCAGCGGCCGTCGTCAGAGGTCTGCGTGTAGTGGTAGTTCGTCTTCTTCGTGCCCGCGCCGAAAACCAGCACGTCCTGGTCCGGGTCGACGCCGAGGCGGTGCAGGTAGACGCGCCGGTGGTACTGCGTCTCGTCCGGAGGCACGAGCTCGGGCGCGAGGCGGCGCGTGTAGAAGTAGCCGCTCTCGTCCCCAAGCCACGAGATTTCCGTATAACGCGTGCGGTCGATCGGACCATCGACGACTTCACCAGTCGCGACACGCATGACGCGCGTGACGGACTCCTCCGTTCCGCCCTCGGAGATCTGATACGCCAACAGATCGCCGGACGGCGACACGTGCCACCCGTCGAGCGTGGTCGTCCCGTCGGGGTTCAACGCGATCGGGTCGATCAGCGTCCGCTCTGCGCCGGACGCGTCCACGGTCAGCAGCACGGGGTGCTCCTGCTCGGGCAGCCGGCGGGTCAGGAACGAGCGGTCGCCGCGCCAGACCGGCGGCGTGATCGCCCCGGTGGCGCTGAACGCGGCAATCCGTGCGTGCACGTGCCCACGTCCCGCCCAGCCCGCCTTGGTCTGCTCGAAGTGCGCGTCCTGCGCAGCGCTCCACGCCACGGTCTCGGCCGACGACGCGTCCTCCAACCAGCGATACGGATCGGTGATCGTCAACTCGTGCAGGGTCTCGACGAGGTCGGCTCTCGGTGCGGCGGGGTAACCCGCGTGCGGCTCTGGACGCGTCATGGCCGCACGCTACCAACGGCCGGACGTGCTGCGCTGTGCGGCCGAACGAGTGAGGTGGGCGCCGTGGCGCCCTGATGTGACCGCGCGTCCTTCCTACGATCGGATGCACGAGCTTCTCGGGTGCGCACTACGGGAGACGCGGTTTGGACCGGAGCAGTGGACCCCCTCAGGACGACGGCCAGTTTCTCCGTCCGCCCCAACCGCCGCGCCCGCCACAGCACTTTCCGCAAGCAAACCCTGATATGCAGCAGCGCCCATACGCGGCGCAGTCTCCGGGCGACGGACAGCAGTCTCAGGGACAGCAGCGTCCTCAGGCACAGCGGCGCTCTCAGGCACAGCAGCGCTCGGAGCCACCTCTGCACCTGACCCGACGCGCAAGATTCCTCGGCCGCACCCTGTTCGGCGCCGCGTCCGCACTCGTGCTCGTCGCGGCCGGGATGGGTTACTACCTGCACACCTCTGTCCTCGGCGGGCTCGCTACCTCACACGCGCTGGTCGGTCTCGGCTCGGCGCCGCGTACCGGCGGGGACGAGAACATCCTGCTGATGGGCCTGGACTCGCGTAAGGACAACCAGGGCAACGACCTGCCGCCAGCGATCCTGTCCCAACTGCACGCCGGAAGCTCCAGCGACGTCGGCGGTTATAATACAAACACCCTGATTTTGTTGCACATCCCGGCCGACGGCTCCCGCGCCATCGCGCTGTCCATCCCGCGCGACGACTACGTGGACCTGCCAGAGGCCCTGGGCAAGCACAAGATCAAGGAGGCGTACGGCCGCGCAAAGGCGAATGCCGAGGCCGCCGCAACCCGCTCCGGGGCCACCAGCGGGGCCACCAGCGGGACCGCCGGCGGCCGCGCCGCGCTGGAG
>JBOHCW010000529.1:0-8487 GCA_050725375.1 Actinocrinis sp.
CGAAGTACCTCGGCGCGCGGTTCGACATCCACGGCGGCGGGCTCGACCTGGTCTTCCCGCACCACGAGAACGAGATCGCCCAGTCCCGCGCGCGCGGCGACGACTTCGCGCAGTACTGGATGCACAACGCGTGGGTGACCGTGGCCGGCGAGAAGATGTCCAAGTCGCTGGACAACTCGCTGCTGGCGGTGGACATGATGCGCCGTCACCGGCCGATCGTGCTGCGGTACTACCTCGGCACGCCGCACTACCGCTCGATGATCGAGTACTCGGAGGCCGCGCTGGAGGAGGCGGCCGCCGCGTTCGGGCGGATCGAGCAGTTCCTCACCCGCGCGATCGAACTGGTCGGCCCGGCCGAGCCCGGCACGGTCCCGGACGACTTCGCCGCGGCCCTCGACGACGACCTCGGCGTCCCCGGCGCGGTCGCCGTCCTGCACCACACGGTGCGCGCGGGCAACACCGCGCTGGCCGCCGGCGACAAGGAAAGCGCCGCGGCCCGTCTTCGCGAGGTGCGCGCGATGCTCGGCGTGCTCGGCATGGACCCGCTCGCCGAGCCGTGGACGAACGCGGCGGGCGGCGACACCGCCGATCTGCGCGGCGTCGTGGACAGCCTTGTCGCCGTCGCCCTACAACAGCGCCAGGCGGCCCGCGCGCGCAAGGACTTCGCCGCGGCCGACGCGATCCGTGACCAGCTGTCCACGATCGGCATCGCGATCGAGGACACCCCGGCCGGCCCGCGCTGGACGCTGGCCTAACCGGTCTCCCACCATCCCCGAACCGCCCACAGCCAACAACGGCATTACTTAACCTCTGGAGAGCAACACCATGGCAGGCGGCAAGCGTGGCGGCCAGGGCGGTCGCGGCAACAAATCGAGCTCGCCCCGTAAGGGAGCGCAGCTCGGCTCGGGCGGCAATCGCCGAAAGAGCCTTGAGGGCAAGGGTCCGACGCCACGTGCCGAGGCCCGCACCGGGCATCCGGCGTCGCGTAAGGCGTCCGCGGCGGCTAAGCGCGCGCAGCCGGCGAATGCGCGCGGTACGAACGCGCGCTCCGCGCCTAAGGTGGCTTACAAGGCGAACCGGCAGATCTCCGAGCTGATCGCCGGCCGCAACTCGGTGGTCGAGGCGCTGCGGGCCAACGTGCCCGGCGTCGCACTGTTCGTCGCGCAGTACATCGACGCGGACGACCGCGTCCGCGAGTCGGTGACCTTGGCGACCCAGCACGGCGTTCCGCTGATGGAGGTCACCCGCCAGGAGGTCGACCGGCTCACCGACGGCGCGATCCACCAGGGCATCGCGCTGCAGATCCCGCCCTACGAGTACGCGCACCCGGACGACCTGCTGATCCGCGCCACGGACGTCGGCGAGACCCCGCTCATCGTCGCGCTCGACGGCGTGACCGACCCGCGCAACCTCGGCGCCGTCATCCGTTCGGCGGCCGCGTTCGGCGCGCACGGCGTGTTCGTCCCGGAGCGGCGCTCGGCGGGCATGACGGCCGGCGCGTGGAAGACGTCGGCCGGCGCCGCCGCGCGCCTGCCGGTCGCGCAGGCCGGCAACCTGACCCGCGTGCTGGAGTCCTACCAGAAGCAGGGCCTGCTGGTCGCGGGCCTGAGCGCGCGCGGCACGGTCGACCTGGCCGACCTCGAAGCCGGCGCGGACCCGCTGGTCCTGGTGGTCGGCTCGGAGGACAAGGGCCTGAGCCGCCTGGTCGAGCAGACCTGCGACGTCACGGTACGCATCCCGATCGCGGCGGCCACCGAGTCGCTCAACGCGGGCGTCGCCACGAGCATCGCGCTGTACGAGATCGCCCAGCGCCGCGCCCGCTCCTCGCGCCTGTAGCCGAGGCCGGGCGCGCCGTCCGCGGACCGGAACCCGACCGCAGAACCCTGATCAGCACGCCGCGAACTATCCGGAGCCACCCTCCCTTTCGGGTGTAGTCTGACGCGCATCCCCAACTGCCTCCTGCCCTGGAGATAAGAGTGCGCATCGGACTCACCATCAGTCGTTTCAACTGGCCGGGCGGCGCTGAGGCCGTCCGGCCGAACCTGCTCAAAGTGGCCCGGGCCGCGGAGGACGGCGGCCTGTACAGCCTGTGGGTCATGGATCACTTCTTCCAGATCCAGACCAACGGCCCGGCCGAGGACCCGATGCTGGAGGGCTACACGGCCCTCGGGTTCCTCGCCGCCGCCACCGAGCGGGTGACGCTGGGCACGATGGTCACGGGCGTGACCTACCGCAACCCGGCCATTCTGGCCAAGACCGCCACGACGCTGGACGTGCTGTCCGGCGGCCGGGCCTACTTCGGGATCGGCGCCGCCTGGTTCGAGCACGAGCACGAGAGCTTCGGCGTGCCGTACCCACCGGTCAAGGAGCGCTTCGAGCGGCTCGAAGAGGCGATCAAGATCGCCAACGGCATGTGGTCGGATTCGGACGCGGGCTTCGAGGGCGAGTACTACGCGCCCAAGCGCCTGCTCAACGTCCCGGCCGCGGTTTCGTCGCCGCGTCCGCGACTGCTGATCGGCGGCGGCGGCGAGCAGAAGACCCTGCGATTCGTCGCACGCTACGCCGACGCGTGCAACCTGTTCGACGGCGGCGACGACTTCCTTAACGGCAAGCTCGACGTACTGCGCGGCCACTGTGAATCCGAGGGCCGCGACTACGACGCGATCGAGAAGACCGTCATGCAGCGCCTGACGCCGGAAAGCACCGCCAAATCGGTCGCCGAGCGTGCCGAGCGACTGCGCGAACTGGGCTTCACCCACATGATCGCCAGCGCCCCCGTGGCCGCCGACGACCACTACCTGGGCCTGCTCGGCGAGATCGCCGCACTTATCGCAGACCTCTGACCTATTTCGGCAATCCCTGCCTGTGGCGCGACGTTGACGCGTCACACGCAGGACAACGGCCCCGCCTCCTGAGGAGTGCGGGGCCGTTGCCATCAACGCTTTGCGATGATCTTCAGTCCGAAAAACAGATCAGAATTTGATCACCAGCAGGCGGCCGATCAGTCCGTCAGCCGCTCGCCGCTCACCGTCGAGAACACGTGCGTCTCGCCCGACTTCGGCAGGAAGTGCATCGTCTCGCCCTTGGCGGGGGTGTTGCGCGCGTCCACGCGGACGATGACGTCCACGTCGTTGCCGTCCACCTTCGCCGTGCCGTACGCGAACGCGTCCGCGCCCAACTCCTCGACGACGTTCACGATCACCGCGATGCCCGTGCCGTCTGGCGAGATGTCGAACGACTCGGGCCGCACGCCCAGCGTCACGCTGCGCTCGCCGAGCCCGGACGCCTTGCTCAGCGCGTCACGGTCGACCGGCACCACGGCGCCGTCGAACGCCACGCCGCCGTCGGTGATCGGTGCCTCGATCAGGTTCATCGCCGGCGAGCCGATGAAGCCCGCGACGAAGACGTTCGCCGGCTTCTCGTACATCCGCCGCGGCGTGTCGCACTGCTGGAGCAGGCCGTCCTTGAGGACCGCGACCCGGTCACCCATCGTCATGGCCTCGACCTGGTCGTGCGTGACGTACACGGTCGTGATCCCCAGCCGCCGCTGCAACGAGGCGATCTGCGTACGCGTCTGCACTCGCAGCTTCGCGTCGAGGTTCGACAGCGGCTCATCCATGAGGAAGACCTTCGGCTCACGCACGATCGCGCGGCCCATCGCGACGCGCTGGCGCTGACCGCCGGACAGCGCCTTCGGCTTGCGGCCCAGGTACTCGGTCAGTTCGAGCAGCTTGGCCGCGTCCTCGACCTTCTGCCGGATCTCCGGCTTCGGCACGCCCGCGATCTTCAGGGCGAAGCCCATGTTCTCGGCGACGGTCATGTGCGGGTAGAGCGCGTAGTTCTGGAACACCATCGCGATGTCCCGGTCCTTGGGCGGCAGGTGCGTGACGTCGCGCTCGCCGATACGGATGGTCCCCGCAGACACCTCTTCCAGCCCCGCGAGCATCCGCAGCGAGGTGGACTTGCCGCAGCCCGACGGGCCGACCAGCACCAGGAACTCGCCGTCCTGGACATCCAGGTTGAGCTTGTCGACCGCCGGACGCTCAGCGCCGGGGTAGATGCACGAAGCATCCTCGTAAACGACACCAGTCATCGGTGTATACCTATCCCTTTCAACCGGCAGGAACGTGCCGGACGATCCGAGTTGGAAGGTCAAGCCGCTAAAGGCCTTCGCTGACCGTATCTTCCGACAAGCATCTTGTCACTATCAGCCTGTCCAAAGTGCCTAAACGCAGCGCATCGCACCCTAACGGTCACATCCCCACGCACGCACGCACGCAGCCTCATGCACTCTCACGCACACACGCAGCCTCACGCACCCGCACCCACTCGCACCCGCACCCGCAGCACCGCGTCGACACCCGGAACTCGCCCGGAACTCGCTGGGCGGCACTCCACCCGCCCGGTACGATGGTCCACGGCTCGTCGAGTCCGTTCGCCGGTCCGAGGCCCGCTGGTGTGGCGCAATTGGCAGCGCACCTGTCTTGTAAACAGGTGGTTGGGGGTTCGAGTCCCCCCACCAGCTCAGATCCTAGCCGCAGGTCACAGCGGCGGCAGACGCCAAGGAACCCCAGACCTTGATACCGGCCTAGGGTTCCCGTGCCCGCAACGTGCCCGATCAGCTTTCCGCCGTGTCGTCAGAGCCCATTGAGTGCTCGGCGATCAGGTCACCAAGGGCCCGCGCGATTCGCCGATCTCGGCCAGGCGCGGCGTGCTGATAGATCATCGCGGCCCGCACGGTCGAGTGCCCCATACGCTGCATCAGTTCCTTGAGCGTCGCGCCGGTCTGTGATGCGAGCGTGTTCCCGGTATACATGTGTAAGCGCTGCCTTGAGACTTGGGCGATCTACACACAGAGTGAACAGGTTGAGTCAGCGGAAAGTCCGCAAAACCCCTGATAACAAACGACACGAGGCGGCACCAGACGGCACGCGCCGAGCACGAGACCACACCAAACGACCCCAGACGGCACTAACCGAGGTCAGGGAACGGCCCCTGATAAGGAAGAGATCACCAGAGGATCGATCGGCGGCATGATTCCGGCGAGATATCGCCGTACGTTGATAGCTCGCCTGTGTGGGGGAACATGAAGTATGTCGAGACGACGCTGGCCGCGCTGTGGTTCGGCGCGATGGGCGTACTACTGGCCTCTGACTTCAGAGGGCTGGGAACTAGGTACGACGAATCTGTCGCGCGATGGTGGTCTGCTGGTTCGGTTCGCCGATCACTGCGACCTGGGTTCACTGCAAACACGAACAGGCGGTATCGACAGTTCACTGGCGCAGTGGCCATCGCAATTGCGGCTCTACTTCTCGGCTCAGAGATCTTCCACCGCTGAGGTCGTGCCCGATGCGTGCCCGTTCGGAGCAGTAGCCACGGTCACTCGCGGGTACTCACGGACAATCGACCACTAGAGTGCAGGTCAGCGGTTCACGCTCAACCAGCGACGCTGCATTAGGCTTCTTGTGAACGGGTGGTTGGGGGTTCGAGTCCCCCACCAGCTCAAACGTTCTTCAAGGTCATAAGCGCAAGCACCAGCCAGGCCCGGTTGGAGAACGGCAAGCGGCGCCCGCTGCCCGTTTTCGATCGGGGGTGCCGCCCTACGATTGCGGCGTGCGTACACGCGTTGGCGTGCGCCGTGTGTGAGCCGTGTGTGACGGGGGCAGGGCCCCTCCAGCCGCTGTACGGGGAACCCAGACGACCGCTGGTGTCCAGGCAGGCGGGCTTGTGAACGACTGGTTGGGGGTTCGAAGTCCACACCAGTTCAGAGCCCAGCCGCAGTTCGTGGGCTGCGAACGCAACCGGGACGAGACGCGCGCCCGAAGACTTCGTGCTTGGCATTTGCGCTACCGGTCCGGGTGGAAAGGCATTGCGCCAATCCGGCCGTGGTGATCGTCTGGTGTGGTGGCAACCCACTTGGAGAGCTCCCGGCTGCTGCTGCGCCGCTTCACCGGGGCAGACCTTGATGAGCTGGCGGCCCTGCACGGGGACCCAGCGGTGATGCGCTATATCGACGACGGGCGCCCGGTGCCGCGCGCCGTGGTCGCGCGGCAGAGCCTCCCGGCGATCCTGCGCGAGTACCGGCGACTGCCGGCCGGGCTCGGTTGCTTCGCCGCCGTCGACAAGAGGACCGGGCGGTTTCTGGGCTGGCTCTCGCTGCGCCCGGCCACCAGCCTCGGACTGACCGGCGGCACCGAGCTCGGTTACCGGCTGCGCCCTGCGGCGTGGGGCCACGGCTATGCCACCGAAGGAGCCAGGGCACTGATCGACATGGGCTTCAACAACCTGGGGTTGGAGCGCGTGGTGGCCACCACCATGACCGTGAACACGGCCTCCCGCAAGGTGATGGAGAAGGTCGGCATGACGCTGGTGCGTACTTTCTTCGAGGACTGGCCCGAGTACATCGAAGGCGCCGAGCATGGTGACGTGGAGTACGCGCTCACCAGGCGGAACTGGACAAGCAGCCCGACACCTGACCATGACTGACCCGTCCGGCAACCCGAGGGTCCTGTCTGCGTGCGTGCGGAACTCGGGGACTCCGATGTGCTGCGGGGCGACAGTAGCCTGTGACTGTGGACGCGGGGGATTTGGACTGGTCGGAGGGCGTCTTCACCGTTCTTCGGCGGGAGTGCTGGGCCGCCGCGTACGGCGCGGCGGTCCAGCGGCGGCGGACGCGTGTTCAACGTGCGCGCCATCGACGGCAGCGACCCCGGACCCTGATACAGGTGACGGTCCGGGGTGTGCTGCCCGCTGCTTCCCTCCTGTTATCTCCTGTTGCTTCCTGCTTCCTGCTTCCTGCTACCTCGCCAGACGGGGCAGGAGCTTGGACGCGGCCGCGATCGCCGCTACGGCGGCGATGGTCAGGGCCAGGAAGTCCAGGCCCAGGTGGGTGGGGGTGCCGATGAGCAGGCCGCGCAGGCCGTCCACCTCGTAGCTCAGGGGGTTGATCTTGGAGACGGGCTGGAGCCAGCCGGGCATCACCGACGTGGGGTAGAGCGCGTTCGAGGAGAAGAACAGCGGCATCGTGATTGCCTGGCCGATGCCCATCAGGCGATCTCTCGTCAGCACGATGCCGGCGATGGACATCGAGAGGCAGCTGAAGAACGCCGAGCCCAGGACGACGAGGACCGCTACACCGAGGATCTTGAACGGGTTGGCGGTCATGCCGACGCCCAGGATGGCGGCGAAGACCATCACCACGACCGCCTGGATCAGTGCCTTGGTGCCCGACGCGAAGGCCTTGGCGGTGATCAGGGCGGCGCGCGGGGTCGGGGTGACCAGGAGTTTCGTCAGGACTCCGGCGTCGCGCTCCCAGATGATCTGGAGGCCGTAGAAGATCGCGATGAACATCGCGGACTGGGCGATGATGCCGGGAGCGAGGTAGTCGAGGTACGGCACCTTGCCGGTGGGGATCGCGCGGATGCGGTTGAAGGTCTCGCCGAAGATCGCGAGCCACAGGACGGGCTGGATCGCCCGGGTGTAGATCTCGCTGCGGTCGTGCCGGATCTTCTGCATCTCGACGATCGCCAGCGTGACGATGCGGCCGGGCAGGACGCGCCAGCCGGTGCGGACCGTGGGCGGGTCGGCGATCAGGGCCAGCAGGTTCGACGGGATGGTCGACGTGCCGAGCGCGGCGGCGGCGACAGTGGACGGGTCGGACTCGGCGTCGGCTCCGGGAGCGGGAGCGGCGGCGGTGTCAGCGGACACGGGCGGCTGCGGTGCGAGTGGCACGGACATTGCGGAACTCTCCCGAGGTCGGCGGCTCGTCGAGGGTGTCGCCGGTGTAGTGGCGGAAGGCGTCTTCGAGGGTCCCGGCGCCGCCGGGCAGGCTGGCCTTCAGCTCGGCCGGCGAGCCGGTGGCGCGGATCTTGCCGCGGTGCATGAGCGAGATCCGGTCGCAGTACTGGTCCGCCTCGTCCATGTAGTGCGTGGTCACGAACACCGTCATGCCGGTCGCCGCGCGCACCTCGCCGATGCGTTCCCACACCGAGTCGCGCGCGATCGGGTCCAGGCCGATGGTCGGCTCGTCCAGGATCAGCAGCCTGGGCGAGGACACCAGCGCCTGGGCCAGCTCCAGCCTGCGCACCATGCCGCCGGAGTACGTCTTGGCCAGGCGTTCGGCGGCGTCGAGCAGGCCGACCGCGTCGAGCGCGGCGGCGACCCGGTCGGCGCGCCGGCTGCGCGGCACGTCGAAGAGGCGCGCGAACATCGTGACGTTCTCGCGGCCGGTCAGACCGGCGTCGGCGGACAGCTGCTGCGGGACGTAACCGAGCATCCGGCGCACGTCCATCTGCCGCTTGGCGACATCGTGGCCGAATACGCTCACCATGCCCGCCGGTACCGGCAGCAGCGTGGTGATCGCGCGGATCGCGGTGGTCTTGCCGGCGCCGTTCGGGCCGAGCAGGCCGAACACCGTGCCGGCGGCCACGTCCAGGTCGACCCCGTGCACCGCCACCGTGTCGCCGAAGGTGTGCCGCAGGCCGACAC
>JBOHCW010000530.1:0-3462 GCA_050725375.1 Actinocrinis sp.
TCCCGAGCGGCTTCGACAGACCCCTGACTCGGTATCCGGGACTGCTGGACGGTCGAGTGCCGGTCCACCGGCGGTGCGCCGGACATGACAGGCCCCTGCGAGCACGCCGTGGCGAGCAGGGCGAGGCTGCCGAGTACGGCCGCGAGCGCGGCGCTGACCAGCGTCCGGCCGCCGCGTGCGTGTCCCCGCGCCGGCGCCGATCCCGGCTGTGGACCACGACGCGGCACTCGCACGGCCGCCGTTTCGGTAGTGCGACGCGGAGAAAGCCGGGGTGAAAGCCATGCCGCGGCGTTGTCCGCACTCAGCCGTCCGGATGCCAGCGCCTCCACCACCACGGCCGCGGTCGCCGGCGGGTCCAGGTCGGCCCGCCAACCGTTGAGCGCGAGGAATTGCAGCCCGGCCGCGACCGCCACCCGCTCGCCGTGCCGGGGGAACGGGCGGTGGCGCAGCAGCGCCTGCACCACCCCGATCCCGGCTTCCGCGGCGGACGAGCGATCGCCCGGCCCGCCGCGCTGCCAACGCCCGCCCGACCGCGCCTCGGCGAGCGCGGCCTGCGCGGCGGCCACGTCGAGTTGGCCGAGCGCGACGTCGGTGTCCACGCCGAGCGTCCGCCCGGCGATCACGACGAGGTCGGCGACGTCGAGCGAGATCACGGCTGCTCGTCCCGCAGAAGGTCCAGCAGCCGCTGATGGCGGGCGAGGTTGTCCTCCAGCAGACGGCGGAACCTCTTGTCCTCGCGGCGTGCCTCGACCAGAGCGGCGATCGCCTCGCGCGCCACGTCGGACACCGAGCGGCGTTCCACCTCGGCCACGGTCGCCAGCAGGTCGGCCAGCTCGGGATCGAGCCTGAGCACCATGTTCTTGGTCCGGGACTTCCCGGCCCCGTCCGATTCCACGCCCACCGTCATGAGGACACGATATCTAGATACCGACATCTGGCAACCTCGCCGAGAGGCCTGTCTGAGCACACTTCAGCCGTACTCGCTGTGGTGATACTGTGATATCTAGATATCACGCGTCCTACGCCAAGCGGCCCTCCCTCGCTGGTAGCGCGCGCTCCTTCGTTCCCATTAACGCCAGATTGGTGATCGACCTGATGGCTATCGTCGCCGCCGCCGCACCGGTGCTCGCGTTCATCCCCAGCCCGTCGAGCAACGGCGTCCAACTCGGGCCGCTGTTCATCCACGCCTACGGATTGATGTACGTCGTCGGCATCGTGCTCGCGGTGTTCATCACGGCCCGTCGGTGGCAGGCGGCCGGCGGCGACCGGGATCTGGTCTACGACGTGGTGCTCTGGGCGGTGCCCGCCGGGTTGATCGGCGGCCGGATCTACTTCGACCTCACCACACCGTTCGACATCACCCCGCACACCTGGTGGGGGCCGCTGGCCGTGTGGAACGGCGGGCTCGGCGTCTGGGGCGGCATCGCGCTCGGGGCGGCCGCCGGAGTGTGGCGGCTGCGCCGCGCGGGTGCGGACGTCGGGGTGTTCATGAACGCCATCGCGCCGGCGCTGCTGGTGGCCCAGGCGATCGGCCGCATCGGCAACTACTTCAACCAGGAGCTGTTCGGCAAACCCAGCGGCCTGCCGTGGGCCCTGCAGATCAGCCAGGCGGCCCGCGCCAACTCCGGAATCCCGGCGGCGGACATGAAGTTCAGCACTTTTCAGCCCTCGTTCCTGTACGAACTGATCTTCGACCTGGCCTGGGCCGGGTTGCTGGTCTGGCTCGGCCATCACCGCGCCATCCGGCCCCAGGGCCTGTTCGCGCTCTACGTCGCCGGGTACTCCGGGTACCGGATCTTCGAGGAGACGATCAGGATCGACTCCTCGGCCCACCTGCTCGGGCTGCGCCTGAACTTCTTCATAGCACTGACGATGACGATCATCGGGCTGGCCTGGTTCACCGTCGTCCAACGGCACCGCCGCGATCAGACCCCCACCCGGAGGCCTGTCCCCGCGGTGGGTCTGGAGCCGTCTGACCCGCGGATCCGGCGATAGCCAGGCGTCCGCGTCTTCGCCTGCCGTCGAAACTGTGATCAGCACGCTGGCGGTCGAGAACTACAGGTCCCTGCGAAACCTGTGTATTCCGGTCGGTCGGCTCACCGTCGTGACCGGCGCCAACGGCAGTGGCAAGTCCCGCTTGTACCGGTCGGTGCGGTTGCCGGCCGATGTCTCGCGCAACGGGGCGGTGGCGGCGCTGGCGCGCGAGGGCGAAGCTGCGGCATGCGGTGCGGACGATCGAGCTGGAGAAGGCAGACGGGGAGACCGTGCTGCCCGGAGCGTTGGCTGCACGGCCGTCGCCGTGACACCTCTTGAGCGGGAAGGATCGCTCGAATAGCCGCTGAGAAACGGTCGCTGAGAAACTACGGCGGCCCGCGGACCAATCCGGGTCGGCGGCGGCTTCGAATACCAGCCTGGAGCCGCGAATATTCGCCAGGATCCGGCGTGCGACTTCTCAACGGCCGTTTCGGCCGCGGCACGCCATGCCGTGGCCGGCGGACCCGCTCAATTGATGCCAGATGTGGCCGCGGGTTCGTTCCGTGAAGTCATCTTTGGAGGAGAACACTATGGCGAGCAAGAGCGTTTCGGGCAGGATTCTGGCCGTGGCGGTCCCGGCGGCGATGCTGGCGGTGCCGCTCGCGTTGACCGCGTCGGCGGCCAGCGCGCAGACGTCCCCGAGCACCACGTACATGGCGACGTTGAACCCGCTCAATCACGCCACCGCGTCGGGCATGCTGATGCTCAGGTTGACCGGGAGCCAGGCTGTGGTCAGCGAGGATGTCAAGGGCCTGGCGGCGACGTTCATGAACGCGCCGTATCCGCACGTGCAGCACATCCACATCGGCGCCAAGGGCACCTGCCCGAGCGCCTCCGCCGACAAGAACGGCGACGGCGTGGTCAGCACCACCGAGGGCGCGTCGGCGTACGGCGGGATCGGCACGACGCTGAGCGTGAGCGGTGACACCAGTCCGGCCGCGGGCACGGACGTGAAGATCGCGCCGTCGGGCGCGGACTTCCACTACTCGCGCACGATCACCCTGGACGCGGCGACCGTGTCCTCGATCAAGGCTGGAACGGCCGTCATCGTCGTGCACGGCTTGGACCCGGCGACGCTGAGCAAGCAGGCGCAGGGCGAGAAGAGCGACCTGGTGCCCTCGCTGCCGCTGGCCGCGACCTCCCCGGCGCTGTGCGGCCCGTTGCAGGTCTCGCAGATGGGCATGGTTCCGGGCGGCGGAGTGAGCACTGGCGGCGGCGGCACCTCCGGGCTGCAGGACCCGTGGCTGTTCGCGACCGGTGCCGGCCTGGCCGTGG
The DNA here is from genome assembly GCA_050725375.1 of Actinocrinis sp. Classification (GTDB taxonomy): domain Bacteria; phylum Actinomycetota; class Actinomycetes; order Streptomycetales; family Catenulisporaceae; genus Actinocrinis. The sequence goes on from JBOHCW010000530.1 coordinate 3,310, forward strand.
CCGGCGGCGGCTCCCTGGTGCTGCGCCGTCGGGCCGGCGCCCGTAAGTAACAACTTATTATCATGCCCTGGTTGACACAGTTCCGGAACCGTGGCCGCCGACGCCTGCTCGGTTTGGCGGCCGCGATCCTGCTGGTGGGTGCGGCGGGGACGC
>JBOHCW010000531.1:0-5314 GCA_050725375.1 Actinocrinis sp.
GGCGCGGCGTCCGGTCCGGCGCCGAGAGAGACGGGTTCCGCGGACGTCGGCGCCTCGCCGCTCACTGCCCGGAGCCGAACTTGTCGTACACGTTGGCCTGGTACCAGTTGATCACCTCGGTGCCGCCGTTCTTCTTCCAGGTGCTGACGGCGTCCTGGAACGCGGAGACCGGCTTGAGGCCGTGGTAGACCTCCTTGATGGTGTCCTCGACGCTCTGCGCGGTGTCGGCCGTGGCCATCCGGGCCGGCACGGCGATGTTCGAGTTGGCGAACACCGGCTTGTACGCGTGCTGCGCCGCGTCGGCCTGCCAGGCGGCGTAGTCCCTGGTCACCTGGTCCATGCCGGGGTTGGACACGACGGTGGACGGCGAGCAGAGGAACTGGTACGTGTCCTGATTCGCCTCGGTCTTGCCCTTGGTGGTGTAGTTCGGGCCGGAGCCGGTCATCGTGTAGTCCACGCCCTCGACGCCGAAGTTGATCAGCGTGTACTCGGCCGAACCGTACGGCGCGGCCAGGTAGTTGGCGATGGACAGGCACTCCTGGATCTTCTTGTCGGACAGGCTCTTGTTCAGGTAGCTCACGATGCTCGCGCCGGGGCCGATGAAGATGGTCGGCTTGCCGGTGCCGTCGGCGGTGAAGCACTTGAACGCCTGCCGGTTGTACTTGGGGTTGGCCGCCACACCGGACTGCGCGTCCATCAGGTTCCACGCTCCGGTGCCGCCGGAGGAGATCAGGCACTTGCCGGAGTAGAAGCGGGTGGTCGCGTTGCTGGTGTCGCCGGCCAGCGCGTCCGGGTGGATGTAGCCGGCCTTGGCCACCTTGTAGCTCCAGGCCAGGCCCTCCAGGAACTCCTGCGTGTCGTACTTGTGCACCAGCTTGCCGCCGGACACGGTGAACTTCTGCGCGATGCCGTACGGCTGGAACAGGTAGGTCCACAGGTCGTCGCTGGCGCCGATGCCGCCGTTGGCCGCCTTGGCCTCCTTGAGCAGCGCTTCGAGGTCCGCGATCGACTTCACGTCGGCCGACAGGCCGAGCTTGTCGACGATGACGTCCTTGCGGTAGAAGATCGCGCCGGCGAACCCGGTGCCGCTCGCGAAGCACGGGATGCCGTAGACCTTGTTGTTCCACGCGCCCGCCGCCCAGGCCGAGGTGGGGATGGCCGCCAGGTTCGGGTATTTCAGCACCTTGTCGCCGGACAGGTACGGCGTGAGGTCGACCAGCTGGGTGGCGGTCAGCTCGCCGACGTTGAAGGCGGAGTTCCACCAGGTCGGCAGCTGGATCCAGTCCGGCAGCTTCTTGCCCGCGGTCAGCGCGGTGACCGAGGTGTTGTACGTGTTCCCGTTGGCCGGCTGGATGTTCAGCGACGCGCCGAGCGCCTTGTTGACCGCCGCGTAGTACGGGTTCCCGGCCGCCGGGATCGAGCCCCACAGCGGCGTGACCGCGCTGTACGCGCCGCCGGCGCCGGGTATGCCGGTGACCGTGGCGACCGGGCTTGCCGGGTACTTGAGGAACCCGGCGTCGGTCACCGCACCGCCAGTGCCCTGCACGACCGGGATGTCCGGTGTGACGGACGCGTTCGGCTTGTAGCTGGGCAGCGCGGCGGACAGGCCGGTCTTCGTGTTCGTACTGCCCTTGGCGGTCGACGCGCCGTTGCCGCAGGCGGCGAGCAGCGGAGAGAGGGCTAACGTGCCGGCGGCCCCCGCGGTGGCGGTGACGAACCCGCGGCGGGTGAAGGCGTTCGAGCTCGACATTGAACTCTCCAGGGACGAGGCGATGGGAGATGGCATGGCGAAATGAGGGGACTGACGAACGGACGGACTGGCGTGCGCGGTACGTGCGTGCGTGTGCGGGGCGAGTCGGGTATCCGCGAGTCGAGTACGGGACCTGTGTCGGCCGGCCGGCGGCTCCGCGTCACGTGCGGGTGGGGTGCCGCCGAGTACTGTCGAAGCGCTTCAATGCTGCGTTGAGGTTAGGTCAGCCCAACCGGCCACGCAAGGGTGCTCGGTCACGTTTCGATATCGGCGGACCTACCTATCGCAGCCCAGGGACCCGGATCATCCAACCCTCATTCACTAGCCGAAGACTGCTCTTGATCTGCGCGAAGTCCCGGAGCATGACAGAGTGCGGCATGCTCGGCAGCGACGCGGGGTTGACACTCGGGCCGCTCTGGTGCCACTTTCGAAGCGCTTCGATCGAGACTGCGAGAAGGCCGCCGATGACGAGTGCCCCCGCTGCACGCCACACCGCCTCAGCCGATACGTCCGCCACGCTGGAGGTCGCCGATCCCACGCGTAAGGTTGCCGCGCTGCTGGCCGCCCTGACCACGGCGGAGAAGATCGCGTTCCTGCACCAGCACCAACCCGCGATCGAACGGCTGGGGCTGCGAAAGTTTCACACCGGCTGCGAGGCGCTGCACGGCGTCGCGTGGATCGGCACGGCGACCGTCTTCCCGCAGGCCGTCGGTCTCGGCGCGACCTGGGACCGCGATCTGCTGCGCCGGATCGGCGCGGCGGTCTCCACGGAGGTGCGCGCGTTCCGTCAGGACCCTGCGGCGGTCGAGCGCAACGGCGTCGGCGAGAAGCACCCGATGGTCTCGCTCAACGTGTGGGCGCCGGTGGTGAACCCGCTGCGCGATCCGCGCTGGGGCCGCAACGAGGAGGGCTACAGCGAGGACCCGCTGGCCACCGCGCAGCTCGCTGCCGCGTACTGCCGCGGCCTGCGCGGCGAGCACCCGGCGATCTGGCGCACGGCGCCGGTGCTCAAGCACTTCCTGGCGTACAACATCGAGACCGAGCGCGACCTGGTGGACGTGAAAGTCCCACCGCGTGTGCTGCACGAGTTCGAGCTGCCGGCCTTCCTGGGCCCGATCGAGGCGGGCGTCGCGGCCGGCGTGATGCCCGGCTACAACCTGACCAACGGCGTCCCCAACCACGTCCACCCCCTGATAAACGACGCGCTGCGCGCCGTGCGTCAGGACCTGGTCGTCTGCTCGGACGCCCAGGCGCCGTCGAACCTGGTCGACCGCGAGAAGTTCTTCGCCACGCACGCCGAGTCGCACGCCGCGGCCCTCAAGGCCGGCGTCGACAGCTACACCGACAACAGCGCCGACTCCGCGCCCACGATCGAACGCTTCACCGGAGCCCTGAATCAGGGCTTGATCACCGAATCGGACCTCGACGCCGCGGTCGGCCGGGTGCTGGCGATGCGGGCGCGGACCGGCGAGTTCGAGCCCGAGGTCGATCCGTACGCGGGCATCCGGGCGGACGTGATCGCGAGCGGCGAGCACGCGGCCCTCGCCCTGGAGGCGGCGAAGGCGTCGATCGTCCTGCTGAAGAACGAGAACGGCGCACTCCCGCTTCACGCCGAGGCCGACGCGGCCGGTGCCGGGGCCGGGGCCGGTACCGTCGCCGTCATCGGCCACCTCGGCAGCAGGGTTCTGACGGACTGGTACAGCGGCACGCTCCCGTACGCGGTGAGTATCGAAGAGGGCTTACGTACGAGGCTCGCGGACGGCGCGGTCACCGCCGTCGACGGCACGGACGTGGTGCTGCTGCGCGCCGGCGGCGTCCAGTTCGGCCCGTTCCGGCACCTAGACTGGGGCACGAGCGTCCAGTGCCCGATCACGGTCCACACGTTCCAGTCGGTGGACGGCGGCAAATACCTCTCGCTGACCGGCTCCGACGACCGCGACGTGGACGCGGTCGCGGACACCCCGGACGGCTGGTTCGTCAAGGAACTGTGGGAGCTTGAGCCGCAGGCCGACGGACGCTTCACCGTCCGCTCCAATGCCGATCACAGCCGCAAGTACGTACGCGTGGACGAGGGCAACCGCCTGGTCGCCGACGTCGATTCGCCCGTGGACGCGGCACATTTCACGGTGGACGTCATCGAGTCCGGCCTCCGGCAGGCGGTCGCCGCGGCCGAGGCGGCCGAGCGCGCGATTGTCGTCGTGGGCAACGATCCGCACATCAACGGCCGCGAGACGATCGACCGTGACGGCCTCGCCCTGCCCGCGCACCAGGAGGCGCTGCTGCGCGCGGTACACGAGGCGAATCCGGGCACTGTCGTGGTTGTCGTCTCCAGCTACCCGTACGCGATCACGTGGGCGGCCGAGCACGTGCCGGCCGTCGTCTGGACCTCGCACGGCGGCCAGGAGCTGGGCAACGCCGTCGCCGAAGTCCTCACCGGCGGCCACAGTCCGGCCGGCCGCCTGCCGCAGACCTGGTACGCGTCAGGGGACGAACTCCCGGCGCCGACCGACTACGACGTCATCGGGTCGCAGTGGACGTATCAGTACTCGCGTCGCAGGCACCTGTTCCCGTTCGGCCACGGCCTGTCGTACACGAGCTTCGAGTACCGGGAGCCGACCGCGACCGTCACGTGGTCCGGGAGCATGGATCAGCACTCGAAGACGATCGCCGTGCGGACGACCGTGACGAACACCGGCGAGGTGCCCGGGGACGAGGTCGTCCAGCTCTACTCACGCGCCCTGGACGCGACCGTGCCGACGCCGCTGCGCAGGCTTCAGGGCTTCCAGCGCGTGCATCTCAAGCCCGGCGAGTCCCGCACCGTCACGTTCGAGGTGCCCGCCGTCCGTCTGGCGTACTGGGACGAGGCGCGGGACGCCTTCACCGTCGAGGCCGGCCGGTACGAGCTCGCGGCGGGCGGCTCGTCGGACAACCTGCCGGTCGGCGTCATCGTCCGGCACACCAGCACGACGTTCGAAGACTGACACGCTTGACCCGGGACTGACCCGCTCGACGCCGACACGCGGCCCCGTCCGACCGGGCCGGGAACTATCCCAGCTGGTCGCGGCGGCGTTTCAGGTGGGCGGTCTCGGCGGTGTTGCCCGCCAGCTCGATGGCCTTGTCGTAGGCCGCGCGCGAGTTCTGGCCGCGGCCGAGCCGGCGCAGCAGTTCGGCGCGGGTCGCGTGGTAGGCGTGGTAGCCGGCCAACGCGTCCTCAAGGCGGTCGACGGCCGCCAGTGCCACCTGCGGTCCGTCGAGTTCGGCGACCGCGATCGCCCGGTTGAGGGCGACGATCGGCGAGGAATCGAGGCGGACGAGCTGGTCGTAGAGTGCGACGACCTGCGACCAGTCGGTGTCGCGTACGTCGCGGGCACTGGTGTGCACGGCGTTGATCGCGGCGAGGATCTGGTAGCGGCCCGGCGCCACCCCGGCGGCCAGCCGCTCGCGCACCAACCGGTGGCCCTCGGCGACCAGCGCCGCGTCCCAGGCCCCACGGTCCTGCTCGCCGAGGGTGACCAGTTCACCGCTGGCCGAGACCCGGGCGGTGCGGCGGGCCTCGGTGAGCAG
>JBOHCW010000532.1:0-7258 GCA_050725375.1 Actinocrinis sp.
CGGCAAGTCAACATCTGGTTACTTCTGTTAGGGTGAAGCCATGGCGCCGACCGAGACGAGCCCGCGAAAGCCCAGGCCACGCGACGCTCAGGCGACCAAGGAGCTGCTGCTCAACGCCGCGACGGAGGAGTTCTCCGAGTTCGGTCTGGCCGGGGCCCGCATCGACCGGATCGCCGAGCGGGCCGGGGCGAACAAGAGGCTGCTGTACGTCTACTTCGGCGACAAGGACCAGTTGTTCGACTCGGTGCTCGAGCGCCAGATCGCGCTGCTCGCCGAGGCGGTGCCGATGACGGCGCACGACCTGGCCGCGTTCGCCGCCGCGCGCTTCGACCACATGCTGTCCCACCCGCAGGCTTCCCGGCTGGCCGCGTGGCGGGCGTTCGAGCGGGCCGAGCCGAGCGAGGCCGAGCGGCGCAGCTACCGGAACAAGGTGGACGCGATCGCCGCGGCCCAGCTCGACGGCCGGTTGTACGACGGCATGCCCGCGATCGACATGTACGCGATCGTGCTGCGGATGACCGACAGCTGGCTGAGCGCGCCGACCGGGCTCATGGCCGCGGCGGTCGAGGACCCGCACTCGCCGACGCGGCTGAATGAGCATCGCAGCGCATTGATCGAGGCGGTGCGCAGGATCACCGAGCCGCACTAGGCGCGGCGAGCCGGCAGAAACTACGAGCCGGCAGAACAAAAGGCCGGTGGCCGGGTCCCGATGCGGGGGCCGGCCACCGGCCGGTCGCGCGGACCGTCGGAGAATCGGCGGCGGTCTCAGCGTCAGACGACGTGCCGTCAGGCGTCGACCTCGGTGCGGTCGCCGCTCCAGAGAGTGTGGAACGAGCCGTCCTTGTCGGTGCGGCGGTAGGTGTGTGCACCGAAGAAGTCGCGCTGGCCCTGGGTCAGCGCGGCCGGCAGGCGCTCCGCGCGCAGCGCGTCGTAGTAAGCCAGTGCCGCCGAGAAGCCCGGCACCGGGACGCCGTGCTGCACGGCCGCGACCACGACCGCGCGCCAGTCGTCCTGCGCGCCGCCGATCTCCTCGGCGAACTTCGGGTCGGACAGCAGGCTCGGCAGGTCGGGACGGCCGTCGTACGCGGCGGTGATCCGGTCCAGGAACGCCGCGCGGATGATGCAGCCGCCGCGCCAGATCGAGGCCACCTTGCCCAGGTCGATGCCCCAGCCGTAGGTGTCGCCGCCCGCCTTGATCTGGTCGAAGCCCTGCGTGTACGAGACGATCTTGGACGTGTACAGCGCCTGCTCGACCTGGTCCGCGAACGCCGCCGCGTCCTTCTCCCCCAGCGGTTCGGGGTTCGGGCCGGGCAGTTCGCGCGAGGCCGCGCGCAGGTCGGCGTGGCCGGACAGCGAGCGGGCGAATACGGCCTCGGCGATGCCTGAAACCGGGACGCCTAGGTCGAGCGCGATCTGCACGGTCCAGCGGCCGGTGCCCTTCTGCTCGGCCTGGTCGGCGACGTCGTCCACGAACGGCTTGCCCGTCGCGGCGTCGTTGTGCGCGAGCACCTCGGCGGTGATCTCGATCAGGTACGAGTCGAGCCGGCCGCTGTTCCAGCCGCGGAAGACTTCGGCGATCTGCTGCGGGGTGTGGCCGGCGACCGCGCGCAGCAGGTGATACGCCTCGGCGATCAGCTGCATGTCCGCATATTCGATACCGTTGTGCACCATCTTGACGAAGTGGCCGGCTCCGTCGGGGCCGATGTGCGTGGTGCACGGCGAGCCGTCCTTGGCCTTCGCGGAGATCTTCTCCAGCATCGGGCCGAGCGAGCTGTAGGACTCGGCGGAGCCGCCGGGCATGATCGAGGGGCCGTTGAGCGCGCCCTCTTCGCCGCCGGAGATGCCGGTGCCGACGAAGTGCAGGCCGCGCTCACGCAGCGCCGCCTCGCGCCGGCGGGTGTCGTCGAAGTGCGCGTTGCCGCCGTCGATGATCACGTCGCCGGGTTCGAGCAGCGCGGCGAACTCGTCGATCACGGCATCGGTCGGCGCGCCGGCCTTCACCATGATCATCACGCGGCGCGGCCGTTCGAGCGCGTCGACGAATTCCTGCGCGGTGTGTGCGGCGATGAACTCGCCCTCGTGCCCGTGTTGCTCGACCAGGGCGTCGGTCCGGGCGGGGGTGCGGTTGTGCAGGGCCACCGTGTAGCCGTTGCGTGCGAAGTTCCGGGCGAGGTTGCTGCCCATGACGGCCAGGCCGGTGACCCCGATGTCCGCCTTCTTAGACATAGGTGCGCTCCAGTAGTCGATGCGTCGTGACGTGATGCTGGATCGAACTCGGTACCACGAGAACGCTAGTTGGTACCGCGTGCGCGTGTACGCACCACGGCGCGGATCAGTCTCACGCCGGTGCCAACCTGCCGCCAGTCGTACGAGGGCGTCCGTAGGTTTTGGGGCGTAGGTCACCCAAAGACAAGTAGGTCACCCAAAGACAAGCAGACGCCTTCTCGGCATGCCCGCCGGGCCATACGCGCGGCGGCGTCCAGGGCACGGCGGGAGCAGACGGCTAGGCGATCACAGGTGCCGCCGCGATGGAATACTGCTGCGCAGCGCCGGACAGAGCGGCGTCGAACAGAGAGGGCAGCCGTGGACTCGTTGACATCGAACGCGCCGGACGCGATGGCCGGGACGGTCGGTTCGCTGATGCCGACCGCGTGGGATCTGCTCGCCGAACTGGTGGCGTTCCGCTCGGTGGCCGATCCGCTGGTCTTCCCGAAGAGCGAATGCGACGCGGCGGCGCAGTGGGTCGCGCGGGCCATGCGCGAGGACGGGTTCGTCGACGTTGCGGTGCTCGATACTCCGGACGGCCGCTCGTCTGTCTACGGTTACCTGCCCGCGACGCACGCGGCCGCGAGCGCACCGACAGTTCTCCTGTACGCGCACTACGACGTCCAGCCGCCGTTGGACGAGTCGGCTTGGCTTACACCGCCGTTCGAGCTGACCGAGCGCGACGGCCGCTGGTATGCGCGCGGCGCGGCGGACTGCAAGGGCGCCATCGTGATGCATCTACTCGCGCTGCGCACCCTTAAGGCACACGGCGGCGTACCGGTGAACGTGAAGCTGATCGTCGAGGGCTCCGAGGAGCAGGCGAGCGGCGGGCTCGAACAGTACGCCGAGGCGCACCCGGAGCTGCTGGCCGCGGACGCGATCCTGATCGGCGACGCGGGCAACTTCCGGGTGGGCGTGCCGACGGTCACCGCCTCGCTGCGCGGTATCAGCATGCTGCGTATCCAGGTCGACACGCTGGCCCGGGACGTGCATTCGGGCCAGTTCGGCGGCGCCGCGCCGGACGCGCTGCACGCGCTGATCAAGATTCTCGCCTCGCTTACGGCGCAGGACGGTTCGACCGGTGTCGACGGCCTGCCGGCCGAGATGGCCTGGGACGGTCTGGCCTACACGGACGAGCAGTTCCGCGCGGACGCCGGTGTGCTCGACGGCGTCGACCTGATCGGCTCCGGAAAGGTCGCGGACCGGCTGTGGGCGCGTCCGTCGCTCACGGTCATGGGCATCGACTGCCCGCCCGTGACCGGCGCGACGCCCTCGGTCCACGCGACGGCACGTGCCCTCGTCGGCCTGCGGATGCCGCCGGGCCAGGACCAGGCGACCGTCGGCAAGCTGCTGCGGGAGCACGTCGAGCGGCACACGCCGTGGAACGTGCGGCTCACGGTAGAGGACGCCGCGCACGGGCAGCCGTTCCGCGCCAACACAGACACGCCCGCATACGCGGCGATGGCTGACGCGATGCGTGCCGGGTACCCGGGCTCTGAGATGCAGGTCGCCGGACAGGGCGGCGGTATCCCGCTGTGCAACACGCTGGCCACGCTGTACCCGGACGCCGAGATCCTGCTGATCGGGCTGAACGAGCCCGAGGCGCTGATCCACGGGCTCAACGAGAGCGTGTCGGCCGAGGAACTGGAGCGGATGACGCTCACCGAGGCGCACTTCCTGCTCAACTACGCACGGATGCGCGCGGCCGCCAAGGCCTGAGAGGGCGGCTAGTCCCACAGCGTCCGCCCATCCGATCCCCGCCACCCCCGCCATTGGAGTGACCAGCGGCGCGGCCGGCGAACCGGTCATCCCGCCCGACGCGCACATCCGGCTCGCCGCGCCCGCGACCAACGGCGGCGAGAAGATCCTGCGCCGCGGGTATTCGTACACCGAGCGCCCTGTTCGCGGTGCCGCCCGGCCCGGCCGCGCCGGGGACTGGTGGGGAAAAGCGCTGTTCGGTTAACAGATTCGGCAACACGGCCGGCAGAAAGAACCCATCTCTGGCCGGACAGGCCCGCGGGGACGGATCAATACAAGCGGCTGGATAGGTCGGACGTATCTCGGCTCATCAGAGCCCTGTGGCGCGTGCAGCGCGGTGGCGGCACGGTCTGGATGTGCGCGTTAACGTTCCGGATGCCTCGATGTGATCGTCGTTTGCGTTATTGACATGGGATGTACCGTGTCCAGTGGCCCGACGATACGCAGGACTCTGGCACGTCCGACGGCCCTCGGACCCGATCACGGCGCTGATTCATCCGAGCAATCCGGAACACCGCACGGAAACATCCGCATCAACGGACCCACATCCCGGACCATATTCCCGGATCCCCTTCCCGGAGGCTCGTGCCGTGAGTGCTCGACGTCGTCCCTTCCCCGCTCTTTCGCGACGCGCCCGCGCGGCCGTCGCCGCGGCGCTGGCTGCCGCGCTCCCCCTCGCCTCGCTCGCGCCGGGCACGGCCCCGGCCGCCGCCGCGGCGAGCGTGACCACCGCCTGGCAGAACGGCGGCTTCTCGCTGAACACCGGCGCGGTCGTCTCCCGCTCCGACATCGTCCTCGGCCGCGCGAACACCGCCGCGACCCAGTCGCTGCCGCTGGGCAACGGCTCGCTCGGCGCCGCCGCCTGGGCCGCCACCGGCTTCACCGCGCAGCTCAACCGCAGCGACACCATGCCGAACCGCCTGTCCCCCGGCCAGGTCCGGATCCCCGGCCTGTCCGCGATGACCTCGGCCTCGAACTTCACCGGCCACCTCGACCTCTACAACGGCGTGCTCGACGAGTCCGGCGGCGGAATGTCGCTGCAGGCGTGGGTGCCGGCCGGCAAGGACGAGCTGGTCGTCAACGTCACCGGCGCGAACCCGGGCACCCGGCTGACCGCCGACCTGAACCTGTGGAGCGGACGCTCGCCCTCCACGGCGGCGTCCGGCGCGATCGGCAGCCTCGCACAGACCTGGGTGGACAACAGCCAGAGCGGCAACTCCGGCCAGACCTTCGGCGCGATGGCCGCGATCACCGCGGGCGGCCAGAACGTGACCGCCGCCGTGGTCAACTCGACGCAGGTGTCAGTGTCCTTCAACCCGAACGCGGACGGCTCGTACCGCGTGATCGTCGCCTCGCCTTCGTGGACCGGCGGCGACGCGACCGCGACGGCGTCCAATCTGATCGGCGGCGACACGACGGCCTCGGCCTCGTCGCTGCTCGCGTCGCAGTCCTCGTGGTGGAACGGCCACTGGGGTGACAGCGGCCTGATCGCGATGAACTCCTCGGACGGCGCGGCGCAGTACATGGAGAACCTGCGCACGCTCTACCTGTACTTCGAGGCCGCCTCGATGAAGGCCGGCGCCTATCCGGGCAGCCAGGCCGGCGTCGCGGACATGTTCGCGTTCGACCAGGACCAGCAGGACTGGTACCCGGCCGGGTACTGGCTGTGGAACCTGCGCGGCCAGCTCGCGGCGAACATCAGCTCCGGCGACTTCGCGCTGAACACGCCGATCTTCGACATGTATCTCAATAATCTGCCGGCCATCGAGTCGTGGACGAGCGCGCAGATGGGCGGCAAGGCCGGCGCGTGCGTTCCGGAGACGATGCGGTTCAACGGCAACGGCTACTACAACGGCGGCAACAACACGCAGAACGCATCGTGCGCCACGGCGTCCAGCCCGAGCTACAACGCGTTGAACATCACCAGCGGCGCGGAGAACGCGCTGTGGATCTGGCAGCAGTACCAGGCCACCGGCAGTATCAGCTTCCTGCGGAAGTACTACCCGGTGTTGCAGCAGACCGCGACGTTCCTGCTGGCGTACCAGAGCGTCGGTTCCGACGGGTTCCTGCACGCCACGGCCAACGCGCACGAGACGCAGTGGGCTGTCACCGACCCGACCACGGACCTGGCGGCCGACCAGGCGCTGTTCGCCGCGACGATCAACGCCGCGACGCTGCTGAACACCGACTCGTCACTGGTCTCGCAGCTGCGCACCGCGCAGAGCCGGATCGAGCCGTACGCGCGCACCGACGCCTCGACCAGGCAGCAACTGCTCAACGCACAGCCGACCAGCGCCTCGGCGGCCGCGAGCGTGGACGCTCAGGGTACTGACGTCATCGCCGACTCGTATCAGCCCTCGGCGACGTTGCGCAACGGCGAGAACATCGGCCTGGAGCCGGTGTGGCCGTACAACCTGATCGGCGACAACACCACCGTCAACGGCGACAACCTGACCGCGCTGGCCGACCGCACCTACAACTCCCGCCCGAACCAGAACAACCCCGACTGGAGCTTCGACGCGGTGGACGCGGCGCGGCTGGACATGTCGAGCCAGGTCGCCTCGGATCTGAACACGAACACGCAGAACTACCAGTCGTACATCAGCGGCCTGGCGGCGCTCAGCGGCGGCGTGGGCGACGAGCCGTACATCGAGCAGTCCTCGACCGTCGCGACCGCCGTGAACGAGGCGCTGGCCACCGACTACGACGGCACGCTGCGCTTCGCCCCGGCCTGGCCCTCCGGCTGGGACGGATCGGGCACCGTGTACATCCGCGGCGGCTCGAAAGTCGACGTCCAGGTCGAGGGCGGCACGCTCGCGACCGCGGCGATCCAGGCCGCCGGCGGCGGCACGATGTCCGTGCGCAACCCGTGGTCCGGGCAGCAGGCCGAGGTGGTCAACGGCTCGACCGGCGCCGTCGTGGTCGCGCCGACCACGAGCGCGACGCTGAGCGTGCCGGTGTCGGCCGGTTCGACGTACCTGGTCGAGCAGCCCTCGAATCCGACCACTTCGCTGCCCTTCGCGCAGGTCACCGGCACGCGTGCGACAAGCGCCAGGCACTTGGGCAAGGTGCAGATCGGCCTGGACGGCGCGGCGAGCTCAACGTTCGCGAACCTGGCCGCGTCGTTCAACGACGTCGGTATCAGCGCCGACAGCAACACCGCGCCCGGCAACTGGGACGGCGGCGGTGCGAGCTTCTCCGAGACCGCGCTGACCAACGCGGGCGCCGGTCCGGG
>JBOHCW010000533.1:0-5864 GCA_050725375.1 Actinocrinis sp.
GTGCTCGCCGAGGGGCTCGGCGTGCCGGCCGCCGAGTATCCCGGCCACGCCGATCCGCTGGAGTCCGCGATGAAGGGCCTGGCGCCGCGGTGGGACGCGATCACCGCGAAGCACGGCCTTGAGCCGACCGAGCTGGAGACGATCGCCTCGTGGTGGCACACCGACGCCGACCTCGGGCGCGAGGTGGAGACCTTCGCCGACATGGGCAAGAGCCGGGCGCTGGGCTTCCCGGGCTACCAGGACACCCGCCGCTCGTTCCTCGACCTGTTCGACGAACTGCGCCGCCGGCGGGTCATTGCGCCGCTGTAGAGCGCGACTGTAGAGCGAGACGACTTCGGGCCGGCATCCCTTCCGGGTGCCGGCCCGTTCGCGTGACCCGCCGTGATCAGCTCGCCGGAGCCGCCTTGAGCAGGGTGTCGCGGACGAATTCGAGCTCGCGCACGACGTAGTCCACGACGTCCCCCGACTTCAAGTGCGCCGGGAGCACGTCCCAGGTGTACGTCTCGATCTCCAGGTGCGTGGACTGCGGCAGGGCGGCGTGTGCGGCCAGCGCCTGCTCGATCGCGAACCGCGTGGTGCGGAACGGTCCCAGGTCGTCGAGGAACACCGGGACGTGGAAATGCGTGCGCCACTCCCGTTCGCCGCCGGGCGCCCGCTTCCAGTCGGCGATCGCGTCGGCCAGGTTGAGGTGGCGGGTCACCACGCCGTCCCGGCGTTCGCTGGTCTGGCTCAGATAGATGGTGTCGGTGAACCGCTCCAGCTCCGCCACCACCTCGTCGGTGACCGACGGCACCCACAGGGCGGCGGCCTCCTGCAGCTTGAAGATCGGCACGCCGGCCTCGGCGAGCAGCTCCAGCGACGCCGGGATGTCGTCGAACTCGACGGCCTGGTGGCAGATGTCGAAGACGACGCCCAGATGCCTGCGCAGCGCGCCGTGCGCCTCGGACAGCGGGATGCCCGCGAGCTCGGACAGGATCGACGCGCCGGCCACCGAGTAGAGCCGCTGCGTGAAGTACGCGACCGTCTCGGCGATCGTTTCCAGGTAGCAGAACGGTTCGGGCTCGATCGCCAGCTTCACCCGCCGCCCAGTGCGCCGTTCGAGTCGGACCAGGTGCGCGCACACCCGCAGGACGTTGCGCGTGAAGCGATCGACGTACGCCTCGTCGGCGACCTTGGGCCGGAACGCGAGCGGCACGGTCTGGATGGTGGGCTCGACGCCGTCCGCCGCGATGTCCGCGAGGATGTCGGCGACGTCGATCGTGTACGCGGTGCGTTCCTCGGTCGTCCAGTCGGGCTTGTAGACGTCCTCCATGACCCGGCGCCCCTTGAACGGGCCGTGCGGGAACGCGTTGACCGTGTAGACGTACAGATCGCCGTCGGCCAGGAACTTCTTGAGCCGGGCACGCTCGGCCTCGTCCCCGGCCAGCCGCGTCGCCGAGGCGCCGGACAGCCGCAGCGAGACGCCGAACGGCGCGTCGGGCGAGAAGCGCGCCTTCACCTGTGGCACGTAGGTCTCCAGGCTGTGCCGCATGTCCTCCCAGGTGTCGCCGGGATGGACGAGCGTGGAGTAGGTCAGATGACCGAACCGGTCGCCGAGATTCATTGTGTCGCTCCTGTTTGTACGGCTTTCAGAAGGCTGTCGGCCGCTGCCGGGCGCCGGGCCGTCAGGCAGCGGCCCAGATCGTCTTGACGTTGCAGAACTCGCGGATGCCCTGGGCCGACAGCTCGCGCCCGAATCCACTGGCCTTGATCCCGCCGAACGGCAGCTGCGGGTACGAGGTGGTCATGCCGTTGACGAACACCGCGCCGGCCTGCAGCTCGCGCTGGCACCGCTCGGCTTCCGCCTCGTCGCGGGTCCACGCGTTCGAGCCGAGGCCGAAGCGGGTGGCATTGGCCACCGCGAGGGCCTCGTCCAGGGAGCCGACCCGGTAGAGCACCGCGACCGGGCCGAACAGCTCCTCGTGGAAGACCCGCATCTCGGCCGTGACGTCGGCGAGCACGGTCGCCGGGTAGAACCAGCCGTCCCGCTCCGGCCGCCGCCCGCCGCACAGCACGCTCGCGCCGCGCGTCACCGCGTCCGCCACCAGGTCCTCGACCTCGGTGCGGCCCTGTTCGGTGGCCAGCGGGCCGAGCTGGGTGTCCCCGTCCGCCGGGTCGCCGACGACGAGGGCCGACATGCGCTCGACGAGTCGCGCGGCGAAGTCCTCGTAGACGTCTTCGTGCACGATGAAGCGCTTGGCGGCGATGCAGGACTGGCCGTTGTTCTGGCAGCGCGCGACGGTCGCGACCTCGGCGGCGCGGGCCACGTCGGCGGACGGCAGCACGAGGAACGGGTCCGAGCCGCCGAGTTCCAGCACCGCTTTCTTCAGCGCCTCGCCCGCGACCCGGCCGACCGCGCGCCCCGCGTCCTCGCTGCCGGTGAGCGTCACCGCGGCCACGCGCGGGTCGCGCAGGACCCGCTCGACCCGCCGCGCGCTGATCAGCAGCGTCTGGAAGGCGCCCGCGGGGAACCCGGCGCGCTCGAACAGGTCGCCGAGGTACAGGGCGCTCTGCGGCACGTTCGAAGCGTGCTTGAGCAGGCCGACGTTCCCGGCCATCAGCGCCGGGGCGGCGAAGCGCACGGCCTGCCAGAGCGGGAAGTTCCACGGCATGACTGCCAGCACGACGCCGAGTGGTTCGTAGCGTGCGAAGGCCCGCGCCGCGCCGACCGCCGAGGCGTCGGCGGGCTCGTCGGCCAGGAACGCCTCGGCGTGTTCGGCGTAGTAGCGCATCCCGGTGGCGCACTTGGCCGCCTCGGCACGCGCCGAGGCCAGGGTCTTGCCCATCTCGCGGGTCATGGTCGCCGCGATCTGGTCGCGTTCCGCGTCGAGCAGATCGGCGGCGGCCCGCATCCACTGCGCGCGCTGAGTGAAGCTGGTGTACGGATACCGGCGTGCGCAATCGGCCGCGGACTGAATGCGGGCCTCAAGCCCGGCGTCGGACAGTTCGTCGAAAGTGCGCTCGGTCTTGCCGGTCGCCGGGTTGACCGTGGCGATCGCCATGTGGGGCTCCAGTCGTCTCCGGTAAACGGATCGGTCGTGTGTGCAGGCGCCTCAGCCCGCGAACTCGCGGACGAGGTCAGGGTCCGCCACGAGCCGCCCGAGCGTCGTGAGGCACGCCGCGGCCGTGGCCGGGTCGATGACGCGAGCGTCGTGCGTGAAGGACAGCTGAACCATCGAACCTACGCCGACGAGGGCATCGCGACCAGGCATGCGCACGACCACCGGCCGCTCGACGACGGTTCCGACGCCGACGGCGCACAGGCCGCCCGGCGCCAGCGCCGGGATGAGTAAAACCACCGACTGGGCCGACGTGCTCTGGACCGTCACCCGGGTGGAGCCGGCCGGGCCGGGGCTCGCGGTCCGCGCGTCTTGCGTGAGCATCCGCAGCATCGCTTGCACGGTCAGATCGCCACCCCGGCCGATGACCCGCCCGTCGACTTCGAGATCCGGCACGGCGGCCGCGGCGACGACGCCATGGTGGCGTAGGGCCTGCATGAGCCTGACCGCGACCGAGGCCAGTAGCCGGTTCGGCGCCCCTTCACCTGAAAGCAGAGGGGTGACATCGATCTCGACGATGGCCGTCGCCGTAGCGGCCGCGCTCACAACCGAGGGCGAGCCCACTGTTGCGGCAGGCGCGATCAAAGGCGCCGTGGCCGCCACAGTCGTCGCTGTTGCCGCGGCCGCCGCCGGTGCCGACTCGGTCGGCCTCTCGCGCTCCATGGCGCGCGCCGCGCGCAGCACGTCCTCGGGTACGGCCCGCCCTCCGGGTCCGGTCCCCGGGATCGCGTTCAGATCGACGCCGAGGGTCCGGGCCGATTTGCGGACGCGCGGACTGTGCGTGTGCCGATGCTGGACGGCGCGATGCGCGGTCCGTTGTGGCCCGGGTGCGGCCACGGTCCCGGTCGGTGGCCCAGGAGGGGGGCCGGTTCCGCCGACCGCGGCACGTCTACGGGTGCGCCCGTTGCGGGCGGGCGCTGCGATGCCGGGTCGATCGTCGCCAGGAGTGTGCCGACCGGGACCGTGGCGTCCTCGGCGACCAGCAGTTCGCGCACGATGCCCGCCGCCGGCGCCGGGATCTCGGTGTCGACCTTGTCGGTCGCGATCTCCAGCAGCGGTTCCTGGTCCGCCACCGGTTCGCCGACCTGTTTGAGCCAGCGGGTGACCGTTCCCTCGGCGACGGTCTCGCCGAGCTGAGGCATCGTCACCTGGATCAGATCAGTCACCGTGCTCATGCCTGCAGCGCCTTCTCGACGGTCTGCGCGACCACGTCGGCGGACGGCAGAACGAGGTCTTCGAGGGAGTCCGCCGACGGCAGCGGCACGTGCGGCGTGGTGATCCGCTCGATCGGGGCGTCCAGGTCCCAGAACGCCTCGTGCGCGACGATCGAGGCGATCTCCGCGCCCCAGCCGAGCAGCCGGGGATTCTCCTCGACGGTGAACAGCCGCCCGGTCTTCGCCACGGAGGCCAGGATGGTCGCGGTGTCCAGCGGTACCAGCGACCTGACGTCGATGACCTCGGCGTCGATGCCGCGCGCGGCCAGCTGTTCGGCGGCCTGAAGCGCCCGCGGCACCATCAGGCCGAGCGCGAGCACGGTCGCGTCCGTGCCGGGGCGCCGGATCCTGGCCGTGCCGAGGCTGTCGATGATCGGACCGTCGGGCACCTGTCCCTTGGTCGGGTACAAGCCCTTGGCCTCGAAGAAGAGCACCGGGTCGTCGCTGCGTACGGCGGCGGCCATCAGACCCACGACGTCCTGCGGAGTCGAGGGCGTCACCACCTTCAGGCCCGGGATCGCCATCGCCCAGTTCTCGATCGCCTGCGAGTGCTGCGCGCCGAAGCGCAGGCCTCCGCCGTTGCCGCTCTTGATCACCAGCGGCAGGGTCACCTGGCCGTTGGTCATGTACCGCGTCTTCGCGATCTGATTCGCGACGATGTCCCAGCACACGGCGAAGAAGTCGGAGAACATGATCTCGGCGACCGGACGCAGCCCGGTCATCGCGGCGCCCATGACGGCGCCCAGGATGGCCTGCTCCGAGATCGGGGTGTCGATCACTCGGCGCGGCCCGAACTGCTCCAGCAGGCCGACGGTCGTCTTGAACACCCCGCCCGCGCCGGCGATGTCCTCGCCGATCAGCACGACCCGCTCGTCCCGGGCCATCTCCTGGGCGATGCCGCGCGAGACGGCGTCGCGATAGGTCAGTTCCGCCATGACGAACCTCCATCGGCCCACAGGTCGGTCAGCGCGCTGCCCGGCGACGGAAGCTCGCCCGCGATCGCGGCCTCGGTGGCGGCGTCGACTTCCTCGGCTACTTCCTTGTCGACGGCGTCCAGCGTCGAAGCGTCGACGCCGAGGCGCGTCAGCCGCTCGCGGTACACCGTCACCGGGTCGTACGCCTTCCACGCCTCGACTTCGGCCTGCGGCCGGTATTTGCCCGGATCGGCACGGGAGTGGCCGCCGTGCCGATAGGTGATCGCCTCGACCAGCGACGGACCCTGGCCCGACCGCGCGCGTTCGAGCGCTTTCACCGCGGCCATGTAGCACTCGTCCGCGTCGTTGCCGTCGATGCTGACGGGTTCGAGGCCGTACGCGGAGGCTCGGTCGGCCGCCGGACGTGCGACCGCGGTGATGTCCGCCGTCGAGGTGTACTCCAGGTACAGGTTGTTCTCGCACACGAACACCACCGGCAGCCGGTACACGGCCGCGTAGTTCAGGGCCTCGTGGAAGGCGCCGATGTTGGTGGTGCCGTCGCCGAAGAAGCACACTGCGACCTGTCCGGAACCGCGGTACTGCGCGGACCAGGCCGCCCCGTTGGCGATGGTCAGATG
>JBOHCW010000534.1:0-11350 GCA_050725375.1 Actinocrinis sp.
GGCCGCGCTCTCAGGGCCGTGCGACTCGTCGCGCAGCGCCTCGGCGGCGCGGCGCCCACCGGATCGCGATGCGGACCGGGACGAGCCGGTACGTGCCGTGCGGGTGGCCGTCCTGGTGCCCGCCGCCCGCGCCGAACCGGCGCCGGCATAGTCGCGCGACTGCGCGTCCACACTCGCGGCCGGGTGCGTCAGGGGCGACTCGGCGCCGGACAGGTCCGCCGGATCGGGACCGTCGCCCGACCAGCCGCCGGGCCCATCCGCGGCGGACTGCGCGTGGTGCTCCTCGTACATCGCCTGGTGGTGCGCGAGCACCAGGCGGATCAGGTCCAGGTCGGCCTCGGAATAGCGCCGGTAGCCGCTCTCGCCGCGGCCGGCCGTGAAGCTGCCGACCGCCTCCATGCGCCGCAGCACGCCGGTGGTCACGCCCGGGAACTCGGCGGACAGCCGGGCCGAGGCCTCGCCGATCGTCAGCGTGCGGGCACCGGCCGCGGCCTGGTTGCGGCCGCCCGCACGGGTGGCGCCGACGCCCGCGCGGCCCTCACCGCGCGTGCCCGTCCCAGTACCGTTCGCCGACCCGCGCGCACCCGCCATGGTGTCTCCCGGTCTCCGTACCGCTGCCTTCGTGCCGCTTCCGAACCGCCGCAGCACCGGTTTCCCGGTCCTTCCCGGCCCGGCTCCCAGTATGTCGGGCGCCACTGACAGAAACCGGATCCGCGCCGCGGCCCAAGCGAAAACCATGCTCCGCGCAGCGCGCCGCACAGGTCCGGGAGATCAGAGACCTGTCACGATCTGGCGGGCCGCCGGGAGCGCCGGCCGGCAGTGTCAGCGCGCGCCGGTCAGGAACACCAGCCGGTACTTGCCGATCTGCACCTCGTCGCCGTCCGCGAGCAGGACCTCCTCGATCCGCTCGCGGTTGACATAGGTGCCGTTCAGCGAGCCGATGTCGCGCACCAGGTAGCCCTGTGCGGCGCGGGTGAACTCGGCGTGCCGACGCGAGACGGTGACGTCGTCGAGGAAGATGTCGCTGTCCGGGGCGCGCCCGGCCGTGGTCACCTCGGCGTCCAGCAGGAACCGGCTGCCGGCGTTCGGCCCGCGCTGGACCACCAGCAGCGCGTTGCCGGCGGTCAGGCCCTCGGTCAGCGCGGCGTTCGGGTCACCGCCCGGCTCGGCGGTGATCGGCTCCCCGGCCTCGCTCAGGCCCAGCGCGCTCAGCGCGATGGTGGAGGTGACCTCCGCGGGCCGCTCCCCGCCATCCCCGGGCACCAGGGGGCTGCCGCAGTTCGAGCAGAAGCGGCTTCCTTCGGAGTTGGCGTGGCCGCAGCGGGCGCACAACACCATCGATCCGACCTCCCGCCGCGGCTCCGGCGCGGCATCACTTGGCTGGCTGGGGGTGTCGCCGGACGCCTCGGGCGGCGGCGACGCATCGAAACCTAGGCGGCGGCCGGTGTCCGGGTCAACCGACCCGCCGCTCGCGAGGACGCCAGCGGCCGCGTGCCGAGCACGGCCGAACCGACCGAACAGAGCCACAGCGTCCTCCCGCCCACCGGCCGACCGGCCGACTACTTCTCGACTTCGGCGCGGTAGCCCGCCGCGTCGAGCAGGCCTTCGAGCGCCTCCGGACCGGAGACCTCGACCTCGAACATCCAGCCCTCGCCGTACGGGTCGGAGTTCACCAGTTCGGGGTTCGCGTCCAGAGCGGCGTTGACCGCGTGGACCGCGCCGCCGACCGGGGCGTACACGTCGCTGACCGACTTGGTCGACTCCAGCTCGCCGCAGGGCTCGCCGGCCTGGACCTCGGCCCCGACCTCGGGCAGCGTGACGAACACGATGTCGCCGAGCGCGTCCTGGGCGAAGTCGGTGATGCCGATCCGCAGGACGGTGCCGGAGACCGCGCGCACCCACTCGTGCTCGGCGGTGTATTTCAGGTCCTCGGGAATCTCGGCCGTGGCCACTGCGCTGCTCCGTTGCTGTCGATCGGGGCCGCCGGGAGGGGCGGCGGATCTCGCCGCGCGCCGTCCCTTCGTGCCCGCGGAGTGTTCGGGATCCTCGCGGTTCCGGAGACAGGGTCTCCGTAATACAAGTGAGCTGGTGTCGCGACCCTACACGGTGGCCCCGTCGGCCGACCACACGGCCGCGACGCCTGAGCTTTCCACACCTTTTGCGATATGGACGCCGACAAGTCGCCGAGCGGTTGTCCGAACCGGCCGGCGCGTTCACACGTACGCGAACGCGCCGCTCTCGTGACTACCGGTTGGCGCCAAAGCACGTCTTAATTTGACGGGGCTTACACGTGTGGTTCACACGTGCGCCTACGCCCCCGCCTGTTCGACCACGGCCGCCCAGAGGCCGAGCATCTCGTCCGCCGACTCGGGATCGGGTCCCTCGGCCCACAGGTGGGTCACCGCCTCCGCGGGGTCGGGCAGGACGAGCGTCCAGCGGCCGTCGGCCTCGACGATGCGTACGCCGTCGGTCGTGTCCAGCTCACGCTCTCCTGCGGCCTCGACGACGGTGCGCATGACCATGCCCTTGGCCGCCCAAGGCGTCGGCACGTCCATACGGCGCACGAAGGCGCGTGGGATGCGCACGTCCGCCTGAGACAGCGTCAGATGCGTTCGCGCGAGCAGGCCGAGCAGGCGCGCGAACGCCGCGATGCCGTCGAGCGAGGGGTGGAACTCGGGGATCACGAATCCGCCGCGTCCGTCGCCGCCGAAGATGACGTTGCGGCCACCGCCCACCCGGGTCAGTTCGTCGGGCGCGGTGGACACCCACCGGATCGCGACCCGGTGGAAGTCGGTGACGCGTTCGGCCACCCGCGTGGTGGTGACCGGCAGCGCGATGGTGCCCGAGCCGCGCTCGGCGGCCACCAGGTCCATCAGCACCAGCAGCGCCCGCTCGTCGTCGATCCGGGCGCCGGTCTCGTCCACCAGCGAGATGCGCTCGCCGACCGGGTCGAACCGCACGCCGAACGCGGCGCGTGAGGAGGCGACCAGCTCGCCGAGCCGGCGCAGCGCCGCGGCGTGCTCGGCCGGGGACTCGGTCGGGTGCGCCTCGTCCATGCCGAGGTTCACCGAGAAGGCCTCGACGCCGATCCGGCCGAGCAGCGCGGGCAGCACCAGTCCGGCCGAGCCGCCGGCGGTGTCGACGACCACCTTCATCCCGGACTCGGGGACCCCGGACACGTCCACCCGGCCGAGCAGTTCCTGCACATAGCTCTCGAAGATGCGCGAGGGCGTGTTCAGATCGCCGATCTCGCCGGGGAACGCGCGGCGGAACTCGGCGCGCGAATACACGCGGTCGAGTTTGCGTTGGGCGGCCGGCGAGAGGTCGGCGCCGGTCGAGTCCAGGAACTGGATCTCGACCGAGTCGGGCACGCCCGGCGTGGTACGGATCGCTACGCCGCCTACCGTGCCGCGCGCGGTCTGCAGACGCGCCACCGGCATCGGCACGCATTCGAGGTCGCGTACGTTCATGGCGCTTGACGTCAAGGCCGCGATGACGGCGCGTTTAAGCGCACGGGCGGCGCGTGATCCGTCGCGTGCCGCAGTTACCGTCGCGCCCTTCTTCAGCGTCGTCGCGTAGGCGCTGGCGAGCCGGACCGCGAGCTCCGGGGTGATCTCGACGTTGACCACGCCGCTGACCCCGCGCACGCCGAACAGCGAGCGCTGGCTGCGCTGCTCCCAGATCACGTCGGTGTTGACGACCGCGCCGGCCTCGATCGTCTTGAAGGGGTACACGCGCACCCCGGCGCCCAGGATCGACTCCTCTTCGAGCAGGCACTCGTCGCCGATCACGGCGCCGTCCTCGATCCGGACGGCGCGCATCACATCGGTGTTCTTGCCCACCACGCAGCCGCGCAGGTTCGCCTGCGGACCGACGTAGACGTTGCCGTGAATCACCGCGCGGTGCAGGAACGCGCCGGTCTTCACGACCACGTTCGAGCCGATCACGGTGTGCTCGCGGATCTCGACGCCCGCCTCGACCTTGGAGTAGCCGCCGATGTAGCACGGGCCCTTGAGCACGGCCGCAGGGTCGATCTCGGCGCCCTCGGCCACCCACACGCCCGGCGCGGTCTCGAAGCCGTCGATGTCCGCGTCAACCTTGCGCGTTAGTACATCCGCCTGTGCCTTTAGGTATGACTCGTGCGTGCCTACGTCCTCCCAGTAGCCCTCGGCGACATAGCCGTACACCGGCTTGCCTTCCGCGAGCAGCTGCGGGAAGACGTCACCAGACCAGTCGACCTTCTCGCCGGGCTGTATGTAGGACAGGACCTCCGGCTCCATCACATAGATGCCGGTGTTCACCGTGTCCGAGAACACCTGTCCCCAGGTCGGCTTCTCCAGGAAGCGCTCGACCCGGCCGTCCTCGGCGGTGATGGTGATGCCGAACTCCAGCGGGTCTGGGACCCGGGTCAGGCAGACGGTGACCAGCGCCTTCTTCTTGCGGTGGTAGTCGATCAGGGCACTGAGGTCGATGTCGGTCAGCGCGTCGCCGGAGATCACCAGGAAGCTGTCCCCGGCCAGCTGCGACTCGGCGTTCTTGACCGAGCCGGCGGTGCCCAGCGGGGTGTCCTCGTTCGCGTAGTAGAGGTTCATCCCGAGTTCTTCGCCGTCGCCGAAGTAATTGCGCACCAGCGAGGCCAGGAACTGGACGGTGACCACCGTCTCGGTCAGCCCGTGCCGCTTGAGCAGGCGCAGCACGTGTTCCATGATCGGGCGGTTGACCACCGGGAGCAGAGGTTTCGGCATCGACGAGGTCATCGGCCGCAGCCGGGTGCCCTCACCCCCGGCCATCACGACGGCTTTCATGATCGGTCGAGCCCTCTTTCCCGTTGTCAAGGCGCGCTCGATGCGCGCGGGGTCGCCCCCGTCGCCCCTATCCCTCCCCCGTTCGAGATCGGTTATTCAGCGGGCACTCCATCCGAGAGTTACGTCTCAAAGTCGCCCCGACGCTGCTCTACCGGGCACCGCGCCGGCGTCCGTACCGCGATGCCTCAGGCGCGGTCGAGTGCGACGATCCGGCGCACCTGCACCACGTACAGGCCCGCGGCCAGCCAATACAGCGAGGTGCCCCAGATCGCGAAGGCCCAGCCGATCTCGCCGGCGGTGTCGTGCAGCCAGCCGGTGCCGTCGCCGAGCAGGAGCAGCGGGAAGGCGTAGAGCAGGTTGAAGGTGGCGGCCTTGCCGAGGAAATGCACCGGCGGCGGGCCGTACCCGTGCCGCTTGAGGACGGCGAGCGGGATGCCCATGAGCAGGTCGCGGCCGACCAGGGCGACCAGCAGCCAGACCGGGATGACCTGACGCGCCGCCAGCCCGCACAGCGTGGCCAGGATGTAGAGGCGGTCGGCGGCCGGGTCGAGCAGCTGGCCGAGCCGGCTGACCTGGCCGAACGCGCGGGCGATCTTGCCGTCGAGATAGTCGGTGGCGCCGCTGACGGCCAGTAGCAGGATGGCCCAGCCGTCGTAGTGCGGGCCGTGGAAGACCGGCTGCAGGATCAGCCAGAGGAACAGCGGCACGCCCAGGAGTCTCAGCACGCTGAGCGCGTTGGGAATGGTCCAGACCTGATCGCCCGGCGTCTGCTCCGTCATGACACCGGAGTCTAGAGGTCCTCGCACGTCGCGGCCGCATATGCAGGCGGACACCGGTCCGATCACCGGACGGCCGATCCCCAAGGGCGGGCAAAGCTTCTCCCAAAGGCGGCGCTATGCACTACCGATCGGACGGTCACGGGCCGTAGCGTAGAACGCGAACCGGCCTGCGGATGACACGTCCATCAGCGGTCGCGAGCACAGAGCACAGCCGCCCGCGAGTCCACGCTTCTCCCCCCTTGGCGTGGCCCGCGGGCGGTTGTCGTTTTTCCGCTCCGCCGCGATTTCGAGTATCTACGCGGGTGTAAATTTCACGGCCGCCGCGGAATCCCCGCAGCAAGATAATCCCTGCCGCAGGGAATGTACTGCGCGCGCGAATGCGGAACTACGCCGTATGGCAGAGTATTCGTTCATGGACTCAGCACGAGCGACGACTGCTTCTGCCGCGAATTCCGCCGCGGGATATGACCCGGCACGCAACGGCTCGCCCGCCGCCGCTTCTCCCTCAGGCCGCCAGTTCGAGCTGTCCGGCGGTGGATATCGCGCCGTGGTCACCGAGGTCGGCGCGGGTCTGCGCACCCTCGAACACTCCGGTCCGCAGGGCGTGCGCCCGCTCGTGCACGGCTATGAGGCGCACGAGGCGGCGCACAGCGGCGCGGGGCAATTGCTGGCGCCGTGGCCGAACAGAGTCGCCGACGGGCGCTACGCGTTCGACGGCGAGCAGCGGCAGCTCGACCTGAGCGAGCCGAAGCACGGCAACGCCATCCACGGGCTGACACGCTGGTCGCCGTGGAAAGCGGCCGAGCAGGGCGCCGGGCGGGTCGTGCTCACCCACCGGTTGTTCCCGCACCCCGGATATCCGCACCTGCTCGACCTGACGGCCGTTTACTCGCTGAGCGAGTCAGGCCTCGAAGTCGAAGTGACGGCGCGAAACGCGGGCGCGCACGCGGCGCCCTACGGATTCGCCGCCCACCCCTACCTGCTGCCGGGCGTCCCGGCCGCGGAAGGGGCCGCCGACCTGTGGACTTTGCACCTGCCGACCACCGACCGGGTCGAGACGGACGAGCGGTTGAACCCGAGCGCGCTGGTGTCCGTGGATGGGAGCGGCTACGACTTCCGCGTGCCGCGGCAGCTCGGCCCGCTCGTGCTGGACACCGCGTTCGGCGGCCTGCAAAGGGAACTGGACGGTGTGGCGCGGGTGCGGTTGAGCGAACCGGGCGGCGGGGCCGTCACCCTGTGGATGGACCGCGGCCTGGAGTGGGTCCAGGTGTTCACAGCGGACCCGCTGGCCGGGCCGTGGCGGCGCGCGGCGGTCGCCGTGGAGCCGATGAGTTGTCCGCCGAACGCGTTCAACAGCGGCACGGATCTGATCCGTCTGGAGCCGGGTGTTGCGGTTGTCCACCGGTGGGGAATTCACGCGGGTTGAGGTGCATCCGCATGTGCACTGACACCCGAACTGACGGACCGTCAGGGTAACAACCCGCAGGCCGTCTCGTCCAGTGCCTTGATCTCATGCTCGCTGATATCAGTGTTTTTTCTGACCGCGGTTCCTGGCTGCTCCATTCGGGTTTATCATGGCATGGAGAGTCAGCGACGGCGCTGCCCCGAGCTCTCCCCCGGGCCGCACGCACGGGGTCACGGAGCAGGCGGGCGCGCAGGGCGGCGAATTTCCCTCAATGCTCTGCGACAACGCCGTCCGGAGTAGCGCATCAGGATGCGAAGGGGTCAGTAATGAGTACAGCGACGAAGAAACCCAGTCTGTTACCGGCCTCGGGCGGCCGGTCGGCGCGGCGCGCCAGGGCTGTGGCGGAAGCGGAGCAGGTTCGGGCACAGGAGGCGGCCTACCGGCCGGCCAACGGGTACCTCTCCTGGCTGCTCACGCGAGCGAACCGGGAACTCGGGCGGCAGATCGACCGGGTGCTCGACGAAGTGGACCTGACGGAGGCCCAGTACGGCGTCCTGCAGGCCCTGATCCACCTCAAGAGCGCCTCCTCGGCGACGTTGGCCCGCTCGGTGCAGGTCACCCCGCAGGCCATGGTCGGCCTGGTCGCCGCCTTGGAGCGCAAGGGCTACATCGCCCGCACCTCCCACCCGGGCGCCGGCCGCGTGATCACCACGACGGTCACGCCGCTGGGCCAGGAGGCGTTCGACACGGCCAAGCGCCGGATCCGCAGCCTCGAGCGCAACGTGCGCAAGACGCTGTCGGATGAGGAGTACGACCTGCTCGTCGAGAAGCTGGAACGGCTCAGCACGGTCATCTCCGAGGTCTGATCACAAAGTCAGGCCGCCACAATCGTTCTCGGCCGTCGGCGCACGGCTCGATAACACCGTCGGTTCGATAACACCGCCGGCCGCGTTCCGCATCGTCCGTCCCCCAGTCGTGGCGATGCGGTACGCGGCCGTTTGCCGTCCTTTCCCCCGCGCGTATCCAGTCCCGATCCCGGCGCCTTCACGGGCGCCGTTCGCGTGTGCGCGGCGCGTTGCCGCGGCGCACACACGAGGAATTGCCCGCCGACTTTTCAAACCGTCCCTATCGCCGCCGCTCTCGGGCGATGATGATGGAGGTTCCCGCGCGTCCGGCCCCATCGAGGACGCCCGGGACAGCATGCAGGGCGCCGCGCACGACTCGGCCGGGCGCCCGGCGGCCGGCGGGCAGGCGGCCCGCGGCGCGCGTCGGTTGGACCGGCGGCGGCGCGGGAAGACTGACACCGCGTGGCAGTTCCCGGACCGGGCGGAGGCGAGGCGCACAGGTGGACCCCGTGGCTGACGGAGTCGGGCTGGGTGTGCACCGCGGCGCGAGCGCGCCGCGGTCGCCGGAGGCGGTGTTCCCGGCCGACCGGATCGGCGCGCTGGCCGCCGCGGTGTCCAGGTGCGGGGACCTCGCGACCTCGATGGAGGGCGCGGCCCGCCAGGCGGTGTCCGCGATCCGCTGCGCCTTCCCCACCTCGGACGGCGAGTCCGCGATCGTCCTGGTGCGCGTCTTCCAGACCACCATGTGGCAGCTGCTGACCCCCCAGCTGCGCTCGTACGCCATGGCCCGGATGGCGCCGGGCTCCGAGGCGCACGACACCCGGTGCCTCGCGCTGCTCGCCACCGAGGGCGACCGGCCGACCTGGTGCGACCGGCACGCCTCGCGCGACCACCAGGCGCTCCCGCTGACCGGCGCGGACGTGGTGCGCCGGGTCCCGCTCGCCCTGACCGTGCTCGACCACCTGGTCAGCGCCCAGCCGCGGCACGACGGCCCGCGCGACGCCGACGGGCGCCCGGCCCGGGTCGCGGTGCACCTGGTCTCCGACGCGTCGGGTTCGCCGCTGGTGCCGGCGCAATGGCTGGTCGGCACGTACGGGGTCTGCGCCGCGCTCGGCCTGGGCGGCATCCTGCCCAGCGGCGAGGTGTTCACCACGGTGATCTATTCGCGGGTGCCGATCGACGCCGCGACCGCGCACCGGTTCGGCGCGGTGACCGAGGCGCTGCGCTCGTCCATGGCCCCGTTCGCGCACCTGCCGCTGTTCGACCCGGCGCCGCCGGTCGGCCGGGTCATGGCGCGCAACGACGGCGCCGCGGCCTTCGACGAGCGGTACAGCGCCAGCCCGATCCTGCCGCCGGCCGCCCTGGAGGAGTCCTCCGGCTGGTCGGTGCGCCCGCGCCCGTCGGTCGAGTCGGCGCTGCGCGAGCAACGCGAGCGGCTGGCGCAGGAGTCGCGGCTGGTCGAGACGCTGTACTCGGTCGGCCAGTCGCTCTCCCGGCAGCTGGACCTGGGCAAGCTGGTGCGCCACGCCATCGAGGCGGCCACGAGCGTGGTCGGCGCGAGGTTCGGCGCGTTCTTCTACACGGTGCCGGGCGAGGACGGGATCGCGCGGCGCACGAAGTACGCCCTCGCCGGCCTGCCGCCGCAGAGCTTCGAACAGCTCGGGCAGCCTCAGGGCACGGCGTTGTTCGCCACCGACCCGCCGAACCGTTCGACCGTGCGCAGCGCGGACATAACGCGCGACCCGCGCTACGGCGCGAGCCCGCCGCACCACGGCATGCCGTCCGGGCATCCGCCGGTGCGCTCGTTCCTGTCGGTGCCGGTGATCGCCGCGAGCGGCGAGGTGCTCGGCTCGTTCTACTTCGGGCATCCGGAGCCGGGCGTGTTCACCGAGCGGGACGAGCAGTTGGCGCAGGGCATCGCGGCGCAGTCGGCCAGCGCGATGGAGAACGCGCGGCTCTACCGGCACGAGCGCGCCACCGCGATGCGGCTGCAGCGCTCGCTGCTGCCGGCCGCGCCGTCGCGGCTGGGCGACCTGGACGTGGCGACCGCCTACCTCCCCGGCGAGCAGGGCGCGCGGGTCGGCGGTGACTGGTTCGACGTGATCCCGCTCGCGGTGGACCGCATCGCCCTGGTGATCGGCGACGTGATGGGGCGCGGGATCGGCGCGGCGGCGGTGATGGGCCAGCTGCGCGCGGCGATCCAGGCGTACGCGGTGATGGACCTGCCGCCGGCGCAGGTGCTCGACCAGGTCAACCACCTGGTGTGCCAGCTGCCGCGCGAGCAGATCGCGACCTGCGTGTACGCGGTGTACGACCCGAGCGACGGCACGGTGCGCTGGGCGAACGCGGGCCACCTGCCGCCGGCGCTGGTCTCGCCGGACGGGACGGTCACCCTGCTGGAGGCGGACCTGGGCATGCCGCTGGGCGTGGAGGGCGCGGTGTTCTCCGACATGGCCAGGCCGATGCCGGACAAAGCCAGGCTGCTGCTTTACACCGACGGCCTGGTCGAGTGCCGCGACCAGCTGCTGCAGGACCGGCTCTCCCGGCTGCGCACGGTCCTGGCCGAGCTGTGCCGGCCGCAGGCGCCGGTCAGCGTGCAGGACGGCGCGGCGCGGCTGGCCGAGGAGATGCTGACCGGCGCGGAGCACGACGACGTCGCGGTGCTCTTCGTCGCGGCGCGGCCGGCGGTCACCGAGAAGGCCTCGGTCTCGCTGCCGGCGACGCCGGAGGCGGCCGGGGTCTCACGCCGGTTCGCGCGCGGCACGGCGCAGCGCTGGGGCCTGGACAAGCTGGTCGACCCGATCCTGCAGATCGTCAGCGAGCTGGTGACCAACGCGGTCGAGCACGCCCGCACGCCGCTGGAGCTGCGGCTGCGCCGCCGGCCCGGCTCGGTGCTGATCGAGGTGGCGGACAACGACGGGCGGCTCGCCCGGCCGACGCCGACCGGTTCGGCCGACGAGCGCCACCGCGGCCTGGTGATCGTGCAGACGCTGTCCGCGCGCTGGGGGGTGCGGCCGACCGGCACCGGCAAGGTGGTGTGGGCGCAGGTAGCCAACCCGTACGAGGACGAGGCCGGCCCGGCCGGCGACGCGGCGGATCAGGACACTGTCGAGGGCGGCGCCGGCGGCGGGAGCGGAAACGCTGACGGCGCCGCCGAACACCACGCGGACGGCAGGCTCCCGGCCGCTCTGCGCGCCGAAGCGCCTGCCAGCCCGGTGCCGCGCACCGGCCGGGCTCACGCGGCCGCCACGGCTCGCCTGCCGGGGCCCGAATCCGCGCCCGAACCGGCGCCGGAGCCCGGCCGGGAGGCGGATCAGAACTCTGTCGATCCCGTCGGCAGCAGCGGCCGCAGCTCGTCGCGCACCCTGCGCTCGATGACCGCCAGGTAGAGGTTCGCGTCCTCGTCGGCGAAACGGTCGCTGCCGGGCTTGGCGGCGACCTGTTCGCGCACGTCGAACCGCGCGCCCGCCGTCACCGTCATCCCGCCGGCCGCGGCCCGGCCGAGCAGGGCGCGGC
>JBOHCW010000535.1:0-6692 GCA_050725375.1 Actinocrinis sp.
TGAGGATGGTGTTCTTGGTCGACAGGTACACCGGGAATTTGCGCATCAGCCCGTAGTTCAGCGAGGCGCGCGCGAAATCGCGGATCGAATCGTCGAGGTTGTACATCGACATGGCGATGCCGGCGCCGGGGAACTTGAACACCTCGCGCTCGATCACCGTGCCGTCCTCGCCCTCGAATTTCAGGGTCAGGCGGCCCTTGCCGGGAACCTTGATGTCGGTGGCGCGATACTGGTCGCCATAGGCATGGCGGCCGACCACGATCGGCTTGGTCCAGCCGGGCACCAGGCGCGGCACGTTGCGGCAGATGATCGGCTCGCGGAAGATCACCCCGCCGAGGATGTTGCGGATGGTGCCGTTCGGCGACTTCCACATCTTCTTCAGGCCGAACTCCTCGACCCGCGCCTCATCCGGGGTGATCGTGGCGCACTTGACCCCGACGCCGTACTGCTTGATGGCGTTGGCCGCGTCGATCGTCACCTGGTCGTCGGTGGCGTCGCGGTGCTCTATGCCGAGGTCGTAGTACTTCAGGTCGACGTCGAGGTACGGCAGGATCAGCGAGTCCTTGATGAACTGCCAGATGATCCGGGTCATCTCGTCGCCGTCGAGTTCGACGACCGGGTTGGCTACCTTGATCTTGGGCATGGAGACGGTCCTTGTCGCACGGCGGGCTGGCTGGATGGCGAGATATCTTGGCGTCAAGATAACTCGCCGGGCTGAGCCTACCCCGCCGTCGTCCACTGCGTGAAACCAGGTGGAATCGGGACACGGACCGTACGGGGCGGCCGCCGCCGGGACCGGCGTGCGCGGGCGTGCGGGTGGACAGGCAGCGGGTCAGACGGTGTCGGCGAAGAGGGCGAGCAGGAGCAGGAAAACGCCCAGCAGGGCCATGGTCACCACGTCGACACCGCGGCGGCGCACGGCGAGCAGGCCGGCGCGGGCCGGGGGAAGCACGAAGCGCAGCACCGAGCCGACCAGCAGGGCGGCGGCCAGCAGGGTCAGGCCGCGCTTGAGGCCGCCGAGCGAGACGACGATCACGGCGATGGCCGCGGTGGTGAACACGACCGCGAACGGCCACTCGGTCGCCAACGCGCGTACGGCGCGGGCCGGGGAGGTGCCTTCCCGGCGAGAGGCAAGTTCCATGCTGCAACTAAATCACGGTCAGGGAGACGGGGACAGGCGCGGCCGGAGGCCGGAGAACGTGTGAGAGGGCGGCAGTGCGTAAGGGGGACGGGCGCACGGCGGGGTAGGACGCTATAGAGACGGTATAAGAGGGTGCGGCATAAGAGGGTGCGGCGCCTGGTCGTCGATGGCTGATCGTCTCGAATGGAGTAGCGGTTATGAGCGGTGTTCCCCCGGTCGGCGCGCCGACCGACGAGCCGGAGGTCAGAGAGCGCGGCTCGATGGTCGAGCGGCTGCGCAGCCCGAAGACGGTCGGCGGGCTGGCCGTGGTGGCGCTGGCCGTGTGGTTCATCCTGGCCAACACCAGCCACACGCGCATCCACTTCTGGTTCGCCTGGGTGACGGCGCAGCTGTGGATGGTGCTGGCCGGTACGTTCCTGGCCGGGATTCTGGTCGGATTCCTGACCGGACGGCGGCGGCGTGAGCGGAAGGAGCGCGACTGACGTCCGGGGGCGTGGGAAAGGCGTCGCGGCGCATTCGGGTACCTGAACGATCCAGGGCGCCCCGGGCGCCCGGTAGCTGCCGAGGCAGACAATACGTAGGCTCCACACTGACCACGGAGCGGAACCGGATAGTCACAATGGGTGTTCGGTGCCGTCCGTAGAGCAATCAGTGTCCGTAAGGACGTCGATGCCGCGGTCAGGCGTCGACGTTCGTCACAGACAGCGCCCCTCAAAGGCAAGTGTGAGGCTGAGATGAACGCACAGTCCCCCGTCACCCACGCCCTGTCCGCCACCGACCCGTCCGCGCCCGACTCCCCGCTGGAGTCCGTGGCCGTCTTCTGCGGCAACTGCAGCTGCGGCTGCCCGGAGCTTTTCCTCGATCACGCCGCTGACGAGGAGCACCGCGTAGTGATCACCGACGACTTCGGGCAGCGGGTGCAGATGTCGTTGACCCAGCTGTCCGCCTTGGTCGCGGACGTCAAGAGCGGCGTGCTGGACGCACTGGTCGCCTAGAGCGGCCGCGGTTTTCCGACAGCATGTCTCTAATCGGGTGAAGTCCTGGTGAGGCCTCGGCCGGGTGGCGCGTCGACGCGCGACACCCGGCCGTCGCGCATGGCATCGTAGAAATCGGAGAGGCGTGCTGTACCGCCGGGTTCGACCCTCGCCGGCGGCGCGGAAAACCGACGCGGCGTCAACGACGGGCACGCGGCGCCGAACCGGACCCAGGGCGACACCGGTGGCTGTTTCTCGGTGTCGCGCGAACAGGAATCGGGACGGTCCCCGGGACCGCCCGAAGAGACAGGGACGTGGGCGCTTTGACCGTGCGCGACGACGAACGCATCGCAAGCCGCGCCGACGGGATCGTGAACGGCCGTGGGAGCGCGCTGCGCGCGACGCCCGCCGCCCCGATCCCGGAGGACGAACGCAGGACCCTGCTGGACGGCGCGGTGCACGATCCGCACCGGCTGCTCGGCGCGCATCCGCTCCCCGGCGGCACGCTGGTGCGCGTGCTGCGGCCGTTCGCCGAGACGGTCACGGTGCTGACCGGCGACGGCCGCCGCTGCGAGCTGCCGGCCGAGGGCGAGGGCCTGTTCGCCGGGGTGCTGCCGGTCGAGCTCGGCGACTACCGGCTCGAGATCGGCTACGGCGACGCGACGGTACGTCTGGACGACCCGTACCGCTATCTGCCGACGCTCGGCGATATCGACCTGCACCTGATCGGCGAGGGCCGGCACGAGCAGCTGTGGGAGGCGCTCGGCTCGCGGGTGCGCCGGTTCGACTCCCCCGCGCACTCGCCGTTCGAGCCGCCGACCGGCACCTCGTTCGCGGTGTGGGCGCCCAACGCGCGCGGCGTGCGCGTGGTCGGCGACTTCAACTACTGGAACGGCACCAGCCATCCGCTGCGCTCGATGGGTTCGAGCGGCGTGTGGGAGCTGTTCGTGCCCGGCGTCGGCTCCGGCTCGCGTTACAAGTACGAGATCCTCGGCCACGACGGGGTCTGGCGGCAGAAGGCCGACCCGCTGGCCCGCCGTTGCGAGCAGCCGCCGGCGAACGCCTCGATCGTGGACGAGTCGCACCACCTGTGGGCCGACGGCGAGTGGCTGGACCGGCGGGCCAAATGGGACCCGTACCGGTCGCCGATGTCGGTGTACGAAATGCACCTGGCCTCGTGGCGGCCCGGCCTGGACTACCTCGGCCTGGCCGAGGAGCTGCCGAAGTACCTCAAGGAACTGGGCTTCACGCATGTGGAGTTCATGCCGCCGACCGAGCACCCGTTCGGCGGCTCGTGGGGCTACCAGGTGTCCTCGTACTTCGCGCCGACCGCGCGGCTGGGCACGCCGGACGAGTTCCGGGTGCTGGTCGACGCGCTGCACCGGGCCGGTATCGGCGTGATCGTGGACTGGGTGCCGGCGCACTTCCCGAAGGACGCCTGGGCGCTGGCCGAGTTCGACGGCACCGCGCTGTACGAGCACCCGGACCCGTGGCGCGGCGAGCACCCGGACTGGGGCACGCTCGTGTTCGACTACGGCCGGCGCGAGGTGCGCAACTTCCTGGTCGCCTCCGCGCTGTTCTGGTGCGAGGAGATGCACGTCGACGGGCTGCGGGTGGACGCGGTCGCCTCGATGCTCTACCTCGACTACTCGCGCGAGGACGGCCAGTGGCATCCGAACGCGTACGGCGGCCGGGAGAACCTGGAGGCGGTCTCCTTCCTGCAGGAACTGACCGCGACGGTGTACAAGCGGGTGCCCGGCGCGCTGGTGACGGCCGAGGAGTCGACGGCGTGGCCGGGCGTGACGCGGCCGACCGACCAGCACATCGAGGGCACCGGCACCAACGGCCTGGGCTTCGGCTTCAAGTGGAACATGGGCTGGATGCACGACTCGCTCGGCTACATGGCCGAGGAGCCGGTCAACCGGCGCTGGCACCACAACCGGATGACCTTCTCGCTGGTGTACGCGTTCACTGAGAACTTCATCCTGCCGATCAGCCACGACGAGGTGGTGCACGGAAAGGGCTCGCTGCTGCACAAGATGCCGGGCGACCGGTGGCAGCAGTTCGCGAACGTGCGCGCGTATCTGGCGTTCATGTGGGCGCACCCGGGCAAGCAGCTGCTGTTCTCAGGCTGCGAATTCGCCCAGGACGCCGAGTGGTCCGAGCAGCACGGCCTGGACTGGTGGCTGCTGGACCACGCCGAGCACCGCGGGGTCTTCCGGGTGGTGCAGGACCTGAACCGCGTGTACCGCGAGCGCCCGGCGCTGTGGGAGCAGGACACCTCGGGCGAGGGCTTCTCCTGGCTGGCGTCCAACGACGGCGACCACAACGTGTTCGCGTTCGTGCGCTGGTCCTCCGACGGTACGCCGCTGGTGTGCGTCGCCAACTTCGCCGGCGTGCCGTGGGAGGGCTACTCGCTGCCGCTGCCATGGGGCACCGACCGGGCTCAGGTGTGGGACGAGGTGCTGAACACCGACGCCGAGCAGTACGGCGGTTCCGGCGTCGGCAACTACGGGCAGGTGCACGCGATCGACGAGGCGCAGGACGGCTGGCCCGCGCGCGCGTGGCTGCGGGTGCCGCCGCTGGGCGCGCTGTGGCTCGCGCCGCGGCCGATCGCGGGGGCCGATGACGCTGCGCGCGCCGAGGTCGAGACGCGGGCCGAGCCCGAAGCCGAAGTGGAGGTCATCGAGGTGCGGCCCGAGCCGCGGGCGGTCGCGGTCAGCGAGCCCGCGGTCGTGACGGAGGCCGCGACCGGCGAGCCTGCCTCGGCTGACGGCGCGTCAGGCGCCCGCGGCGCGCTCGGCGGCCTCGACCACGTTGGTGAGCAGCAGGGCCCGGGTCATCGGGCCGACGCCCCCCGGGTTCGGCGAAAGAAAGCCGGCGATCTCGGCGACGCCGGGGTGCACGTCCCCGGTGAGCTTGCCGTCGACGTGCGAGACGCCGACGTCGAGGACGGCGGCGCCGGGCTTGACCATGTCGGCGGTGAGCATGTGCGGGACGCCGGCCGCGGCGACGATGATGTCCGCGCGCCGCGTGTGCGCCGCAAGGTCGCGCGTCCCGGTGTGGCAAAGAGTGACGGTTGAGTTCTCCGACTTGCGGGTCAGGATCAGCCCGAGCGGACGGCCGACGGTGATGCCGCGTCCGACGACGACGACCTCGGCGCCGGCGAGCGGCACACCGAACCGGCGCAGCAGCACGACGATGCCGTAGGGCGTGCAGGGCAGCGGCGCCGGCTCGCCGAGCACCAGCTTGCCGAGGCTGAGCGGGTGCAGGCCGTCGGCGTCCTTGGCCTGGTCGACCCGCTCCAGCACGCGGAACTCGTCCAGGCCCTTGGGCAGCGGCAGTTGCACGAGGTAGGCGTGGCAGGCCGGGTCGGCGTTCAGGTCGGCGACGGCCTGCTCGACCTGCTGCTGGGTCGCGTCGGCGGGCAGGCGCACGTCGATCGACTCGATGCCGATCTTGGCGCTGTCGCGGTGCTTCATGGTGACGTAGGAATGCGATCCGGGGTCGTCGCCGACCAGGATGGTTCCCAGGCCCGGCACCACGCCGCGCTCGGCCAGCACCTTCACCCGCCGGGCCAGGTCCTGGCGGATCTCCGCCGCGGTGAGCAAGCCGTCCAGAATCGTCGCCGTCATGACGGCATTCTCGCAGACCGGCGGAATGAGCCCGCCGCACGGCGTCCGCTCGGTGGATGGAAGGGGATAGACTCGCGCGCCGGGCGTGGGGTACGAGCGCCTGGCGCCCGCGCGTCTTATAGACCCTGATACACCCGGGCTTGACCCTGACCACCGCTCTTGGGGGAACCACCGTGTCCGAGCCGTCCGCGTCCGCATCGCCGCCGAGCAGCGGTGCGGGCGAGTTGCAGGACGCACCGCCCGCGCAATCGTCGGGCTCGTTCGTATCGCCCACCGAGGCGCCGGTGCCTTCAGTGGCGCACACGCCGCTGCCTATGGCGATGCCCCCGACCAGCCAGTTCCCGAGCGCTCCGCCGGCGCAGCCGACGCCCTCATACGGACAGCCGTCCGCCGGGCCATCCTCCGATTACGCGCAGCAACCGGCGTACGGAGCGGCTGCCCCTGGTCCGCAGGGCACTGCGTATCCGCAGGGCGCGTACAACCAAGGTGCGTACAACCAGGGCCCTGCGTACACGCCGTACCAGAGCTACGGATATCCGTACCCGGCGATGCCCGGTATGCAGCAGGACCTGCCCAAGGGTATGGCGATCACCGGCATGGTGCTCGGCATCGTGGGCGTGATCCTGTCGCTGGCCATGATCGGCGGCGTGCTTGGGATCATCGGCCTGGTCTTCTCGATCGTCGCGTTGCGCGCGGCGAGCGCCGGCCGCGCCGCCGGCAAGGGCATGGCGATCGCCGGACTGGTGACCTCGATCGTGAGCATCCTGGTCACCGCGGCCTGGCTGACCTTCCTGATCGCCATCGGGACCTCGGTGAACAACTGCGACCAGTCCAACCCGGCGGTGAACCCGAACGCGACCTACGGGCAGTTGCACGACTGCCTCAACAATAACGGCATCGGGACCTGACGCGGTCTGCATTCGACGTTGACTGGATCAGACG
>JBOHCW010000536.1:0-3394 GCA_050725375.1 Actinocrinis sp.
TGGAAGCCTGGCGCGGCAAGGGGATCTACCGCGCGACAGTGGCGCGGCGCGCGCAGCTCGCGGTCGCCCACGATGTGAAGTACCTGCAGGTGGACGCGTCGGACGACAGCAGGCCGATCCTGCAGCGGCTCGGCCTGCACGCAGTCACCACCACGACGCCTTACGTGTGGACACCGGCGGCCTGATCGGTCATCAGTCGCCCCGACGCGGACGCGGACGTGGACGTGGACGCGGACTCGGACGCCTTAGGGCCGCCGGGCCGCGGCGAGGAAGTCCGCGACCGGCAGCGTGGCCGCGCCGCGCGCCACCGCGTCCGGACCGACCTGGCACAGCGTCAGGTCCACGGCCGCGAACGCGTGGTGCAGCGCGTACTCGCGGGCGACCTCGCGAACCCGCGGCAGCAGGCGGGCGCCGGTGAGCAGGCCGGCCCATCCGCCGAGCGCGATGCGCTCCGGGTTGAACAGGTTGATCAGGTTCGCCACGCCGACGCCGAGGTACTCCGCGGTCTCCTCCAGGACCGCGCGCGCGGCCGGTTCGCCGCGCTCGTCGGCCGCCAGGATCGCCGCCAGCGTGTCCTCCTCGGGCAGGTCCGCGGACAGTTCGGTGTCGGGCGCGGCCTCGCGGTAGCGCGCGATGACGGCCTCGGCCCCCACATACGCCTCCAGGCAGCCGCGTGAGCCGCACCGGCACTGTCTGCCGCCGACACTGACGGTCGTGTGTCCCCACTCGCCAGCACCGCGGCTGCTGCCCCGGTAAGGCGATCCGTCCGTCACTACGCACGCGCCGATGCCTGAACCGATCAGCGCTATGACGACGTCGCGCGCACCGCGTCCGGCGCCGAACCACATCTCGGCCTGGCCGAGCGTGGTCGCGCCGTTGTCGATGAGCAGCGGCAGGCTCGAGGCCAGGCCGCAGCGTTCGCGCATCAGCCGCTCCAGCGGGACGCCGCTCCAGCCGATCGTCTGGCCGTGCACGATGCTGGACGCGTCGTGCGTCTTCGGGTCCTCGACGTGCTCGACGACGCCGGGCACCCCGACGCCGATCCCGACCAGGCTGCGCTCCTTGACCCCGCTGTCGGCGATCACGGTGCGCAGTCCCGAGGCGATCCGCTCGACCACGGCGGCCGCGTCGCCGCAGCCGTCCGGCATCGGGTACTCGGCGCGGGCGAGGACGGCCAGGTCGAGCGTGAACAGCTCGACCAGCACGCGGGTCTCCCCCACGTCGACGCCGATCGCGTGCCAGCGCGGGCAGTCCACCCGCAGCAGGATGCGCGGCCGGCCGCCCTCGGAGCCGACCGAGCCGACCTCGGCGACCAGGCCGTCCGCGATCAGGTCGCCGATCACGTTGCTGACCGAGGCGGCACTCAGCGTCGTGGTGTCGATCAGGTCCTGGCGGCTGAGCGGTCCGCCGAAATAAAGCCGCCGCAGCAGTAGCGCGCGGTTCGCCCGCCGCAGGTCACGCACAGTGCGCGCGGTGCGCTCCGCCATCGGCTCTCCGCCCTTCCACCTCGCCGATCCGCCTATCGCGGCCGGATCCCTTGACGCGATTATCTCTCACGAGTTAAATCACAGCACGAATTAAGTACGGCCGGCCCGCGCGCGGCACCCACGGCACCACGCCGCCCGCACACGGAACCGCAGTCCGCGTGAGCGATACAGCAGTAGTACAAGATTCGACCGCGGTAACGCGGAACCCTAGCAACACCGCTACACAGCACGACAACTCGGTGACCCCGGCAGCACGGGGGCGACGCTCCACAATCGGCGCGGACCAGCACAGCGACACACAGCAGTGCACAGCACAGTGCACAGCAGTAGACAGCAGACACTTCCGGTCCCGCCGGAACCGGCGCCAGGTGCGGCCGCTCCGGTTCCGGCGGGACCGGGGATCCCGAACTCTGGCGGGCCGCTCGGCGCGGCGGCCGGAAGGCGAGACCCGCAATGGCCCCACCCGACATATTCACCGGCCACGCCACCAGGCTGCGCGCCCTGATCGTCGCCGTGACCGGCGGCGCGCTGGC
The DNA here is from genome assembly GCA_050725375.1 of Actinocrinis sp. GTDB lineage: Bacteria > Actinomycetota > Actinomycetes > Streptomycetales > Catenulisporaceae > Actinocrinis. The sequence goes on from JBOHCW010000536.1 coordinate 2,021, forward strand.
CGCGGGCGGCTTCCTGCTGGCCGCCCCGGCGCACGCGGCCGGCGAGACGGTCAACATCTGGCTGACCACGACCAGCGACTCCGGCGGCCGAACGGTGACCCGCGGCCTGCAGCAGCAGACCCCGGTGTCCTTCGCCGCGGGCACCGGCGGCGGCGGGGTGACCATCGCCGTGAACGAGAGCACCAAGTACCAGCAGTTCGTCGGCGCCGGCGCCTCGATGACCGACACGGCGGGCTACCTGCTCGGCAGCAGCAACGCGCTGTCGGCCGCCACCCGCGGTTCGGTGATGACCAAGCTGTTCGACCCCACCAACGGCATCGGCCTGGACTTCCTGCGCAACCCGATGGGCGCCTCGGACCTGGCCCGGTACAACTATTCGTACGATGACATGCCCGCGGGCCAGAGCGACCCGAGCCTGAACAACTTCTCCATCGCGCACGACCTGACGGACATCCTGCCGCTGACCAAGCAGGCCGAGCAGATCAACCCGGGCCTGAAACTGATGATGGTGCCGTGGAGCGCGCCGGCCTGGATGAAGTCGGACGACAACTTCACCAGCCACAGCTTCCTGCAGTCGCAGTATTACGCGGCCTACGCGCAGTACTACGTCAAGACGATCCAGGCGTACCAGGCGCAGGGCGTGCACGTGGACTACACGTCGGCGCAGAACGAGCCGGGCTGCTGCGACGGCTCGACCTACCCGACGATGAACTGGAACGGCAACGGCCTGGACTACTTCACCGTCACCGATCTGCTGCCGGCGTTCCACGCGGCCGGGATCACCACCAAGGACCTCGCGCTCGACTGGAACTGGAGCAACTACGCCAACTACGCCCAGCAGGAGGTGGACGACGCGGCCGTGCGCAACGACCCGCTGTTCGGCGGCGTCGCCTGGCACGGCTACGACGAGGGCAGCGCCGGCGAGCAGACCACGGTGCACAACCAGTACCCGAACATCGGCCAGTTCGACACCGAGCACTCCGGCGGCACCTGGATCTCCAACCAGCAGCAGGAGGACATGAGCAACATCATCGACTACACCCGCAACTACGGGCAGTCGGTGGTCAAGTGGAGCCTGGCCGTGGATCAGAACATGGGTCCGCACAACGGCGGGTGCGGCACGTGCACCGGCCTGATCACAGTGCACAACGGTGACGCGCGCACCGGGCAGGTCGACTACACCGTCGAGTACTACGACATGGGCCAGCTGACCAAGTTCGTCAAGCCCGGTGCGTACCGGATCGACTCGACCTCCAGCACCTCGGTGCCGAACGTGGCCTGGATCAACCCGGACGGCTCGAAGGCACTGGTCGCCTACAACCAGAGCGGTTCGACCCAGACCGTGCACGTGAACTGGGGCGGCGAGACGTTCAG
>JBOHCW010000537.1:0-3750 GCA_050725375.1 Actinocrinis sp.
CACCGGCGCCGGTCGGCATCGCACCGAGGCGCTGGCCGCCGCCGTCACCGGCGCCGCGTTCACCGTGCTGCCGGCCGGCTACATCGTGGCCCAGCGCGACGACTCGAAGCTCGCCGGCGCCTGCGCCCTGGCCGCCGCGGTCGCCGTGCTCGTCTCGGCCCTGGTCGGCGGCGGCAACACCCCGGCCGGGATATTCGCCGGAGCCGTCGCGGCCGCCGGCGTCGGCGCGCTCACCGCCGCCACGCTCAGCGCCTCCGCCGGAACGAAGGGCGGCGCGTTCGGCGGCCTCATCTCCGGCGTCTTCGCCATCATCGGCGCACGCACCGCCTATCGGTTGGGTGCGGAAGGCAGCGACGTGCGTATCAGCTCTCAGGCATTGCCCGTCGCCTTCTCGGCGATCGGTGCGGTGATAGCCGCGCAGATGATGCGTTAGATGATGGGGTAAATGGCGGATGGAACGATGACGCGGAACGGCTAGGCTCACGAAGGTGACTGCGCCCACACCGGACCCGTCCAACCGTGCCCACTCGTACAGCAACGCGTACGCAGGGCAGCCTTCCGCCGCTGAATGGGAGGGGGAGCCGGGGGACTACGCACCGAGGCGCAAGCGCCATCGGGGCCGCAAGTGGCTGATCGCGCTGGTCGTGCTCATCGCGCTGCTGGTCGCCGCGGACCGGGTGGCCGTCGTGGTGGTGGAGGGCCGGCTCGCGTCGAAGATCCAGTCCAGCCAGCGCCTCGGCCAGAAGCCCGGGGTCTCGATCGCGGGCTTCCCGTTCCTGACTCAGGTCGCCTCGCGTGACTTCGGGCGCGCGACCATCGATATACACAACCTGGACGCACATGGCGTGCCGATCGCACACATCCACGTCGACCTCAGCGGCGTGCACGCTTCGTCGGCGTACAACAGCGCGACGGTGGACACGTTGAACGGCGTCGCCACGCTCAACTACACCGACGTGTCCACGGCTCTCTCGACCGCCGTGAACGTCGGCCACATCACCCTGTCACGCGGCTCGGACGGCGGGGTCGTGGCGTCCTACAAGCTGCTCGGTGCCGCCGTCACCACACACGTCAGCGTCGCGCTGCTCGCCGGTAACGTACTGGAGATCAAGTCCACCAAGGTCGGCACGAAGGTGTCCTCGCTCGGCCTGTCCGTCCCGACGGATTTCGACGCGAAGATACCGCTGGGCGGGCTGCCGTTCGGGATGCAGCTCAAGGGCCTGCAGGTCACGGCCGAAGGCGTCGACATCTCCGCCATCGGCCACAACGTACTGCTCACCGGCGGCTCGGTCGTCAACGGCAACTGACCGGCCGGGCAGGCACGGCCGTCCGGCAGTGCGAACGATCAGCCCGAGACGATCAACCGTGCGTGCTGCATCGACGGGTGGACCGCGCAGTGGAACATGTACGTTCCAGCCGCGCTTGGCGCCTTGAACGTCGCGGTGCCGCCGGCCGGGACCGTCACGTCGAAGCCGCCGCTGGAGTCCGCGGTGACCGTGTGCTCGACCGAATCCTTGTTCATCACCGTCACGGTCGCGCCGGGCGCGACGGTCAGCGGCCCGCTGAACGCGAAGCCCGAGATGGTGACGGTGTCGGCCGCCGAGGCCGGGGCGCCGCCGGTTGCCGACGCCATGGCCGACATCGTGGCGGCCGTCGTGGGCGCGGAACCCGCGCTGTTGGCCGAACTGGAACAGGCGGCCGCGCCGCTGAGCGCCAAAGCCGTGACGGCGACGGCTCCGATGAGCGAGGATCTGTTCATGCTCTGGACACGGATGCGCGACCGTCCCGGTTCAGCTGAACGTAAAGGCGACTCCAAACGTGTTAACGATGTGCCAGCCAGTACCGAAGTCCTGGATGAGGCCGCGCTGCGACTGCTTTACGCGGAACACGCCGGCCCGGTCCTCGCCTATTTGTTGAAGCTGACCCGGGACCGGGCGCGGGCGGAGGATCTCCTGCAGGAGACCATGCTGCGCGCCTGGCGGCGGCCGGCCGCGTTCGAACCGGGACGCGGATCGGTGCGGGCCTGGCTGTGCACCGTGGCGCACAACCTGGTGGTCGACGACGCCCGGTCCCGCTCGGCCCGGCCGTCCGAGACCGAGCTGACCGAGTACACGGAGCGGCCCGAGGACGGGGTGGACCCGTACGACGCCGCACTGCGCGCCTGGGAGGTCGCCGACGCTCTCGCCGCGCTCAGCGCCGAGCACCGGGCCGTGGTCGTCGAGGTGTACTACCGGCGGGCGACCGTCGCGGAGGCCGCCGCCACGCTCGGCATTCCACCCGGGACCGTCAAGTCCCGCACGTTCTACGCGCTGCGCGCGCTGCGCCTGGCCTGTCAAGAAAGGGGGATCACACTATGACCGACCGTGCTCCCCAGTGCATCGCCGGCCGCGACTCGTGGCAGCGCGAGGCCGTCGGCGCGTACCTGCTCGGCGCCCTCGAACCGGCCGAGAGCGACCAGGTCTCTGCGCACCTGGCCGCGTGCGTCGGCTGCCGCGCCGAATACGGGGAGCTGACCGAACTGCTGCCGCTGCTGGCCTCGGTCAGCGAGTCCGAGGCGGTCAACGGGCCGGTACGCCCGGAGCCGGCCGTGCTCGGCCGCGTCCTGGAGTCGACGGCGCGCCAGGCGCCCGCCGCGTTACCGGTCGTAGAGCCGCAGCATGCGCACCGCCGTCCATGGCGGGACCGCTTGTTCGGCAGCGGCAGCGGCACCGGCAGGCGTCCGCTACACACTCGGGTCGCGCTGGCGGCCGGTGCAGCCGTGTTGGTCGTCGGCGGCGTCGGCGCCGGACTGGCGATGAGCACGTCCAACGCGGCCGCCGCGGGCTGGAGCGCGTCCGCGTCCGCCAACGGAGGCTGGACGGGCGACACCGCCGCCATCGACGCATGGGTCCAGGTCACCCAGGTGAAGGTGGGCTCCGACATCCAGCTGAAGATGGACCACGTGACGGCCGGTTACGTCTGCACGATGGTGATCGTCGGCGAAAACGGCGAACGGCAGACCGGCAGCACCTGGCGGGCGCCGAGCGACGGCTCGTTCACCATCTCGGGCACCGCGTCCATGCCGCCGAACCAGATCGCCTCGGTCCAGGTCGAGCTGCCGGACGGCCACACGCTGCTCACGCTGGACAGCCCGCGGTCATCGAGCCTGCACCAGACGACGAGCTGAGAGAGCGCCGGGCGCCACCGTTCCGCGGCGTCCGGTCTGATCGTCCGATGAGACACATGTCTCGGTATCCGAGATGTTGGTGACAGCCCGCCCGACTCGTCCCTAGTATCGACGACATGAGGCCCCAGGCAGAGCTGACCAAGCGTCGCGCGGTCGATCTGTGCCGCGTCGCGGCCTGCCTCTGTTGCCGCTGACCCGAGTCCTGAGCGGCACGGGTCGGCCCGCCACGGCTTGAGCGTCTGCTCGCCGTGTTCTCGAGGTCAGTCCCAGGGTGCAATCCCGAATGCGCCGCCCCGGCAGGACGCCCGTAGGACCCCCTTTTCAGCGTCAACGCGCACCGGCAACACATCGCCCTGGAGGAGAAGAACCATGAGCCGCACCGACGTCCTGGTCGACGCAGACTGGGCCGAGGCACACCTCGACGACCCGAAGGTGGTCCTGGTGGAGGTGGACGAGGACACCGCCGCCTACGACAAGAACCACATCCGCAACGCCGTGCGGATCGACTGGAAGAAGGACCTCCAGGACCCGGTCCGCCGCGACTTCGTCTCCAAGGAGCAGTTCGAGGCCCTGCTGTCCGAGCG
>JBOHCW010000538.1:0-2949 GCA_050725375.1 Actinocrinis sp.
CGGGCCCTGGGGAGATCCGCTGTCCGCCACCGGGGATCTGCTGGTGGCCATCTACAGGGATTTCTGATGGCCACCAGCAGGGAGAATGCTTGGCCGCCCACTCGGAGAACCCCATGGCCATTGACAGTGGTTAAAGCCGAACCGGCCCGATACCGGCCCACCCCAGCGGTACGCCGCCTGGTGTCCGCACGGCAGGGACACTGCGTCTTCCCCACCTGCACTATGCCCGCCGTCAGAACAGACCTGGACCACATCGTGCCGTTCAATCACCAACACCCCTCACGCGGCGGACCCACCACGGCCGAGAACCTCCAACCGCTGTGTCGACACCACCACCGGCTCAAACACCAAGGCGGCTGGACTGTCCACCACAGCGAGACAGGCACAACCACCTGGAACGCACCAAGCGGACGACACTACGCATCGGTCACCGCAGCCTGACGCAGAAGCCGGGAAACCCGGTGCGTGTTCGCGGTCAGAGGACGAACACAGGGTCTCCGAGGTGAATGGTGCCCGGTGTGGTCGCGGCGCCGACGACGGCCAGGCGCAGCGGCCGGTCCTCGCGTCGGCCGAGCATTTTGAGCATGCCGAGCGCAGCCGGCAGGTCGGCCTGGGGCATGGACGTCATCACGCAGCGTTCCAGCACGTGGCTGAAGACGAACTCGGCCGCGTCGTCGCTACCGCCCACGCGCACGGTGCGGCCGACCCACGCCTCCTCGGCGAACGGCTCGTCTGTGCGCACCACCAGATTCGGCCGGAACCGGCGTGCGTCGGACGCGATGCCCGGCAGTTGCTCCTCCACCCAGCGCAGGGTCGCGGTGCCGATCAGGCTTACCGGTTCCTCGTCGAAATGGTTCACCTCGGCCTCGCGTGCGACGGACAGCGTGGCGATCCCGCACTCCTGCTGGAAGAACCGGTCCGCGCGTCCGTTGCGCACCGGATACTCCTGGCCGTCCGCAGCGACGACGACCGGCGGCTCGATGTGCTGCGGCGTACTCGCTGCCGGCTCGACCGGGTAGTGCGCGGCGAGAGAGAGCAGCGTCGGACCCGGGAAGCGGCGGAAGCGACGGGTGTTCTTTCCCGAGCCCAGCTTGCCGTCCGCGCCGTCGCGCACCGCCCACAGCCGATCGCCGACCAGGCCGCGCCGCTCGACTACGGCCTCATCGAGCAGTTCGCCGCGCAGTGACTTGACCGGATAGCGCCAGATCTGATCGACGCGCGCGACGGTGCTGTTCTCGGCTGGCGTGTTCATGGAGGCAGCGTAATGCGGTGGCGAAGTCCGCAGTGGGCAGAGGGCAGTGGGCAGTGGGCGGTGGACGATCGCGGCTCAGGGCGATATTCGATTGACGCAGCGTCGGGCTCTCTGGTCAGCTGGGGCTCCTAGCAGCATCGAGACCGGAAGGAGGCGAGTGCCATGTACATCCCGTCCTGCACGCTCGCTCTGGAAGGTCTCACCACGTGGCATTCGCACGCTCGTTCCGGTGCGCCCAATGCGGCGCCGACGTCTCGCTAGACGCGCCCGGAACCTCACATCGCAATCACTGCCCCCGCTGTCTGTGGTCCCGGCATCTCGACCGCAACACCCCCGGCGACCGCAAGGCCGAATGCTCGGCCGGCATGGAGCCGATCGCCGTCACCGTGCGCGGAAAGGGCAATTGGGTACTGATTCACCGCTGCCTCAGTTGCGGTCGTCTGCGCCTGAACCGAACGGCCGGTGACGATAATCCGCTTCTGCTGCTGCGCCTGGCGGCTCTGCCCCTGACGATGCCGCCGTTCCCGCTTCAACGGCTGCAGGACGAGGAGTAGGCGGCGTTCGGGGCCGGGCCGGTCGGTGACCTCCTGGCCCCGTCGGGCGTCCGCTGGCAGGCTACTGATTACGCGTCGGACACGCTGAGCGCCGCGTAGCCGCGCGTGATGGCCGAACGCAGTTCGGGTACCGGGAGCGGCCACGAGCCCTCCTTGGCCGCCCGTTCGACGGGGACGGCCGCCGCGTGCAGCCTGCGGATCTCCCGGGCGATGGCGTCGATGGTAGAACGCTGATGGCGCACGAAGGCGGCGTCCACCGTCTCGCCGTGGCCGGGGATCACGGCCGTGCCCGAACCGATCATGCCCAGCGCGCGGTCCAGTGTCGGCGCCCACTCCAGCGGGAAGGAGTCGGGGCCGTACGCCGGTGGTCCGGACTGCTCGATCAGATCGCCGGCGAGCAGCACGTCCACGCTCTGTTCGCCGGTGATCCGCTCGCCGGGCGCGTGCACGGCCAGCCACAGGTCGCCGTCGGTGTGTCCGCGGCCCAGGTGTACGAGTTCGAGCACGCGGTCGCCGAGGTCGATCTCGGCGCGGTCGCGCACCAGCCTCGTCGGCGGGACGAGTTCGAGGGCTGCGACGCGCTCCCGCCATTGCGCGCCCCCGGTGTTCAGCATCGCGATGTGCTCGGCGAGCGTCGGATCCTCGCGGTCGAAGCGCGCGGGGAGCGTTTCATGGCCCCAGATCGTCGCGGGCGGGGACTGGCGCGGCTCGACGAACTCGGCGTTGCCCCACGTGTGGTCGAAGTGCGGGTGCGTGTTCACGACCCAACGCACCGGTGTGTGCGTGAGCTTGCGTAGCTGGTCCTTGACCTCGCGCGCCTCGGCGATCGAGCACCTTGTGTCGACCACGGCGACGCCTGTCGCGCCGAGCACGGCCGTGACCGTCACGTCGCACGGATCGAAGCGCTTGCGGAAGACGCGCTCGCCTACCTCATCCCACTCGTCGGCTGCCATGGTCCGATCCTGGCACCGGTTGGGCCGCCGTGCCGCGTCTGTTGACCCGCGTCGTCGTCAGTTCGCCCGGAACGTGCGCCGGTACGCGGACGGCGAGGGGCCGACCGCGCGCGAGAAGTGGTGCCGGAAGGTGGCCGGGACGGCGAAACCGACGGCGGCGCCGACCTGCTCGACCGGCGCTTCGGAGGCC
>JBOHCW010000539.1:0-5428 GCA_050725375.1 Actinocrinis sp.
ACCGCGCCCTCGGCGCCCCTACCGCGCACTCCCGCGGCACCACCGGTGCGCCCGCCCGTGCCCGCGCTCGCGCGGCCGGCGGCAGCGGACGACGAGGAGGTTCCGCTCAGCCGGGTGCGGCGGTTGACCGCCGAGCGCCTCGCGCAAAGCGCCCAGCAGGCCCCGCATTTCCACCTGACCCGCACCGTCGACGCCGACGCGCTGCTGGCCTTCCGCGCGCAGGCCAATACGGACCTGGACGGCACCGGGGTCCGCGTAAGCGTCACCGACCTGCTGGTCAAGGCCTGCGCGCACGCGCTGGCCGGGCATCCCGAGGTCAACTGCTCCTGGGCGGGCGACAAGCTGCTGCGCCACCGCCGCGTCAATGTCGGCCTCGCGGTGGCGCTGGAGGACGGCCTGGTCGTGCCCGTCATCCACGACGCCGATCGCAAGACCCTCACCGAGATCAGCCGCGAGGCCCGCGACCTGGCCGAGCGCGCCCGCGCCGGGCGCCTGTCCCTCGATGAGATCACCGGCGGCACGTTCACCATCAGCAACCTGGGCATGTACGGCGTCGACCGCTTCACCGCCGTGATCAACCCGCCCGACGCGGCGATCCTCGCGGTCGGCGCCGCCCGCCCGACGCCGGTCGTGCGCGCCGGGCAGGTGGCGGTGGCCACCACGATGACCCTGACCCTGGGGATCGACCACCGGGTGCTGGACGGCGCCACCGCGGCGCGTTTCCTCGGCGATCTGACCGCGCTGCTCGAACACCCCGCGCGGGTCGTGCTGTAACCCGCGCGCCGGACTTAACCCGAATCGGAAGGAGAGGAAGGAGACGACGGTGAACGCAACCACATCCGGAGCGAACACGCCGCAGAGCGGGGCCGCCCCGCTCGACGCGCTGACTGACGCGGGGGTCTCGATCTGGCTGGACGACCTGAGCCGGCAGCGGCTGAACGGCGGCGGCCTGGCCCGGCTGGTGCGCGAGCGCAGCGTCGTCGGCGTCACGACTAACCCGACGATCTTCGCCAAGGCCATCACCGGCAGCGACGCGTACGACGAGCAGATCCGCGGGCTCGCGCTGCGCCGGGTCGGCGTTGACGCCGCGCTGCGCGAGCTGACCTGCACCGACGTGCGCGCCGCGTGCGACGTGCTTCGGCCGGTGTTCGACGCCAGCGGCGGGCTGGACGGGCGGGTGTCCATCGAGGTCGATCCGCGCATCGCGCACGAGACCGCGCGCACCATCGCCGAAGCCGAGGCGCTGTGGTGGACGGTGGACCGCCCGAACCTGTTCGTGAAGATCCCCGCGGCACGGGCGGGGCTGGAGGCGATCAGCGCCTGCCTGGCGCAGGGCATCAGCATCAACGTCACCCTGATCTTCTCCCTGGCCCGGTACGCGCAGGTGATCGACGCCTTCTTCACCGGCCTGGAGCAAGCCCGCACGCAGGGGCGCGACCTGGCCGCCATCGCGTCGGTGGCCTCGTTCTTCGTCTCCCGGGTGGACACCAAGGTGGACGCGCGCCTGGACAAGCTCGGCACGAAGCGGGCCGCCGCGCTGCGCGGGCGCGCCGCGATCGCCAACGCGCGCCTGGCGTACCGCGACTACGAGCGGGCGTTCGCCACCGGCCGCTGGAGCGCGCTGCGCGACGCCGGAGCCCGGCCGCAGCGCCCGCTGTGGGCGTCCACCGGCGTGAAGGACCCCGCCTACGACGACACCCGTTACGTCGTGGACCTGGTCGCGCCCGGCGTGGTGAACACCATGCCCGAGGCGACGCTGCGCGCCGTCGCCGAGCACGGGCGTGTGCCGCGCGACAGCATCCACGGCACCTACGCCCAGGCCCAGCAGGTGCTCGACGGGCTCGCCGAGTTGGGCGTGGACTACGACGAGGTGGTGGCGAGCCTCGAGCAGGAGGGCGTGGCGAAGTTCGACGCGAGCTGGGAACAGCTCGGCCGGCGGCTGGAGCGCACCCTCGCGGACCGCTCCGACCCCGCGACATCAGGCGGCTGATGCCGCGTGTCGCAGACCGCGGGCATGGTGATCGTCGGCGCCGGCCTGGCCGGCGCCAAGGCGGCGCAGGCGCTGCGCGCGGCGCGTTACGACGGACCGGTCGTGCTTCTCGGTGACGAGCCGCTGCGCCCCTATCAGCGCCCGCCACTGTCCAAGGAATACCTGCAGGGCAAGGCAGCGCGCGACGCGTTGTTCGTGCACCCCGAGGCCTGGTATCGCACGCATGGCGTAGATCTGAGACTGAATACGGTGGCGACCGCGATCGACCGGGAGCGTCACGAGGTGACGGCGGGCGACGGCGAGCGGATCGGCTACGCAAAGCTGCTGCTCGCCACCGGCGCGGCGCCGCGTGCGCTGCGCGTCCCGGGCAGCGCACGCGGGCGTGTGCTCTACCTGCGACGGGTCGAGGACAGTGAACGGATTCGGGCGGCGCTGCGGCCGGACGCCCGGGTAGTCGTGGTCGGAGCGGGCTGGATCGGGCTGGAGGTGACGGCTGCGGCCCGTGCCGCGGGCGCGCAGGTCACCGTCGTGGAGAGCGCTGAATTGCCGCTGCTGCGCCCGCTCGGCCCCGAGATCGCTGTGCTCTTCGCGGCCTTGCACCGCGCACACGGCGTCGACCTGCGGCTCGCCGCCGAGGTCGCCGCGATCGAGGAGGCTGGTCGCGATGCCGTAAAGCTGCATCTCACCGACGGCACGGTGCTGGACGCGGACGCGGTGATCGCGGGCGTCGGCGTCGCGCCGAACACCGTGCTCGCCGCCAACGCGGGCCTCGCCATCGAGGACGGCATCACGGTGGACGCGTCGCTGCGAACCGGCGACCCGGACATCTACGCCGCCGGGGACGCCGCGTGCGCCCTGCACCCGTTGTACGGCAGGCACATCCGCGTCGCACACTGGGCCAACGCGCGCTACCAGCCGCCCGTCGCCGCCCGCGCCATGCTCGGTGAGCGCGACGCCGTGTACGAGCGCGTGCCCTTCTTCTACAGCGACCAGTACGACGTGTCGATGGAGTTCTTCGGCTACGTCGAACCCGGCGGGTACGACCGGGTCGTCGTGCGCGGAGATCTCCAGCGGCCCGCGGGCGGGCTGCTGGCCTTCTGGCTCGCCGAGGACCGCGTGCTGGGCGGCATGACCGTCAACGTGCGCGGCATGGCCAAGCCGATCGAGCACCTGGTGCGCAGCGGCGAACCCGTCAGCCCCGCCGCCCTCGCCGATCCCAACCTCCCGCTTCCCCGCCCGGAATAAAACACGAAGCAGGATAGTTTTTACTAATACCATTGTAAAAACTTGGTGTGGTCTCCCGGTGGGGTGGCCGTAGATCGAGGGGGTAGCGAGATGGCCGATGCGCCAAGGATCCTGATCGTCGGCGGCGGCTGCGCGGGTATGCACGTCGCGCTGCGCCTGCAGCGGCGGCTGCGTCACGGGGAGGCGCAGGTCACCGTGGTCGATTCGCGTTCCTATCTGACCTACCAGCCGCTGCTGGCCGAGGCGGCGGCCGGCAGCCTGGAGCCGCGACACGTGGTCGTGCCGCTGCGCCAGGCGCTGCCGCACACTCGCGTGGTCACCCGGGCGGTGGCGTCCATCGACCGCGCCCGCCGGGTCGCCGTGCTCGAACCGTGCTGCCCGCAGGCGCCCGATGCCGTGGACGGTGTGCCGGCGCAGCTGGAGTACGACGTGCTGGTGCTCGCGCCCGGGTCGGTCAGCCGGGTGCTTCCGGTGCCCGGGTTGGCCGAAAGCGGCATCGGTTTCAAGACGATCGGCGAGGCGATCCACCTGCGCAACCACGTGCTCGCCCAGTTCGACGCCGCCGCCGCGCTGCCGCCGGGACCCGCGCAGTGGGCCGCGCTGACATTCGTGTTCGTCGGCGGCGGCTACGCCGGCGTCGAGGCCCTCGCGGAACTTGAGGACATGGCCCGCGCCGCCGTGCGCCGCTACCCGCAGATCGACCCGGCCGCGCTGCGCTGGATCCTGGTCGAGGCCGCGGACCGCATCCTGCCCGAGGTGGGCGAGCGCATGGGCCGCTACACCGTCGAGCGGTTGCGCTCGCGCGGCATCGAGGTGCGCCTGGCCACCCGGCTGCTCTGCGCGCACGACGGGCACCTGGTGTTCGACGACGGCGACGAGGTGGACGCGCGCACCCTGGTGTGGACCGCGGGCGTCGCGCCGCACCCGCTGGTCAAGCAGACCGGCCTGCCGCTGGACGAGCGCGGCCGGGTGCGCACCACCGAATTCCTCTCGGTGATCGACACCCCGCACGCGTGGGCGCTGGGCGACGCCGCGGCGGTGCCCGACCTGGCCCGGGGTGACGCAGCGTGGTGCGCCCCGAGCGCGCAGCACGCCGTGCGCCAGGCCCGCGTGCTGGCCGACAACCTGATCGCGACGCTGCGCGGCCGCGCCCCGCGCGCGTACCGGCATGCGCACGCCGGGTCGGTGGCCAGCCTCGGCCTGTACCGCGGCGTGGCGCAGATCTACGGGATCCGGATGCGCGGCCCCCTGGCGTGGTTCGTGCACCGCACCTATCACCTGGCCAAGCTGCCCACGCTCAACCGGCGGCTGCGCGTGCTGGCGGACTGGACCCTCGCGCTGCTCTTCCCGCGCGAGATCGTCTCGCTCGGCGCCCTGGAGGACGCCCGCGCCGACTTCGCGGCCGCCGCGGCCACCAGTGTCCACACCGACCCGCGGTAGCCGCAGACCCTCGCACCCACGCACCGCAAAGGAGCCGACGATGTCCACACGCGAGGACGAACAGCGCATCCTGCACGCGCTCGAGTGCGACCTGCGCCGCGGCGATCGGCTGCTGCCGGCGCGCTTCGCGTTCGTGCGCACCCGCGCCGCACTACACCGCCGCAAGGGGCGGGCCCTGCTCGGCGTGGAGGCGGCGCTGTTCGCCCTGGCGCTGCTCGGCGCGCTGCTGGGGCTGGCGTGGTTGTGGGTCCCGGTGGCCGGGGCGGCGCTGATCGTGCCGCTCGTCGCGGCGTCGTGGACGACGCAGCCACCGCAAGACGCAGCGCGCGCTCTAAGGCACCCGCGCAACCCGCGGCTGCCCTAGAGCGCCGCGTACGAGCGCACCATCCGGAAGGAGACCCGTGGCCATGACCGATCCCGTCTACCACCCCACCACCCCTGAGCTGGCGCGGCGCCGTAAGGAACTCGCCCCGCACGTGCACGACGCGTTCGAGGACTTCAGCCGCGCCGTGTTCGCCGACGGCGCGCTGCCGGGTAAGACCAAGCAGCTGATCGCGGTCGCGGTCGCGCACGTGACCCAGTGCCCCTACTGCATCCGCGGGCACACCAAGCTGGCCCACCGCGCCGGAGCGAGCCCGCAGGAGATCATGGAGGCGATCTGGGTTGCCGCCGAGATGCGCGCCGGCGGCGCTTACGCCCACTCCACCCTCGCCCTGCACGCGCTGGAAGAAGACTGACCGACCGCCGGCCCGG
>JBOHCW010000540.1:0-7432 GCA_050725375.1 Actinocrinis sp.
TCGGCCAGTGCGGCCTGCGCGGCGGCCACGTGCGGACGCGCGCCGCACGCCGCACGCAGCTGGATCGAGCGGCGCAGCAGGCCGAGTCCGGCCTCGCGATCGTGCTCGACCAGGAAAAAGGCCTGATGACGCACGACGTACGACTCCAGCAGCGGGTCCGGCTCGTCCAACGCGACGGCCAGTGCACGCCGATATGCCGCCTGCGCGGCATCCTGCTCCTTGCGCAGGTTCTCCAGCGTGACGCCGTGCCAGAACGCCGCCCACCCCGGTGCGATCGACGCGGCGCCGTCCAGGCCGGCGAACTGCGCCACCGGGTCAGGGCCGAGCGACGCCCCGCCGGACCCGGCCAGCGTGCGCCAGAACTCGAGCACGGCCGTCAGGAACGCGGCGGCATCGGGGTCGGCGGCGTGCACAGTGTCGATCGCGGACAGCGCTTCGTCGACCGGGTCGAGACGCCACGTGTGGCGGTCGACCAGGATCTCGGCGCGCAGCACGTCCCCCGCCGTGCCCGGCGGCACCAGACGCAGCGCGCCCATCCAGTCGCCCGCCCGCTGAAGGCGGCGCGCCGGCGCGAGCGAGGGATGCGCGTAGTAGGTCCTGTCGCTCTTCACGGAGAACGATTCTGTCGGATCCACCGGCCGATCGCCGATACATTCGAATGAAAGATACGGACTTGCAGCAATCGGCGACTCGTCCGACCGAGAGCTGAGCGCTGCGACGAGGCGCGCGGACAGCCGAATAGGACGCGTGATCAGCGACGTTGCGTGGTAACGGATATCAACTGATCGACTCCGCCGATCGAACTGATCAAAGAACCGAATGGGTCGCGGACGCTCTGCTGCCGACAGTCGCGTCGGCTTACTGATTCAGTTCGGGGAAGGCCACAACCAGGTGCGACATATCGCCGTGCCGCGCCGACTCATCCGCCGGGCAACGCCACTGGAGCGTGTCGTCCGTCCGCACCAGTTCGCGCGGATGCGCGTGGCCCGGACAGACGGGACGAGCCGCGCCCCACGACAGGGGCAACTCGGCGATCCAATCCTGCAGCTCCGTGAAGAGATGGTGCGCGATGTCGATGGCCGAGCGATCGCGGGTGTCGACCGGCAGCCGGAAATCGGCACCTCGGCTGGCCTCGACTCGCAGCTCGACGTCGTACGCCGATGCCTTCACTGACACGGACCGGATCTCGCCGTCTTCGGTGAGGGCCGCGAGTGCGGCGGCAGCGCCACGCAGCACGCGTATGACATCCGGCGTCGTCTCGGGCGCCATTGTCACGAGATCCGAGCCTCTGTCACGGATTTCGAGTCCCTGTCATGAGATCCGAGCCTCTGTCACGAGATCTGAGCTCGTGAATCAGAGTAGGGACGCGCGCTCGCCGGCGGCCAGCTCGACGCGTCTTGCCTGCTGCGCGCCGTCCTTGTCACGCCACCGGACTTCGACCGCCGTCCGCGTTGCTTGAGCCTCGACGGCGATGGACGTCGGCGTGCCCTGAGACCAGCTCAGGTCCGCGACCGTCACCGCGCCTCTTGCGCGCAGTCCTGACACGCTGCCCGCGTCCCACTGCTCGGGCAGCGCGGGCAGTAGGTCGATGACGGGGACACCATCGCTCATAGCGTGGCTCTGTACCAGCATCTCGGCGATCGCTGCCGTGACGCCGAAGTTGCCGTCGATCTGGAACGGCGGGTGCGCGCAGAGCATCGACCGATACACGCCCCCGCCGCCGCCCGCGTAGTCGATGTCCGAGCCCGCATTCGAACCCAAGTCCGCATTCGAATCTGTGTCCGCATCCGAGTCCGAGCCCGCGTCCGCATCCGTGCCGTTCCGCGTACCGACCGGGCGAAGGTACTGGTCGAGCAGACGGTGTGCGGCCGAGCCGTCGCCGAGCCTGGCCCAGAGGCCGAGCTTCCAGGCCACCGACCAGCCGGTCCCCGCGTCGCCGCGCTCCTCAAGGGACTTTCGCGCCGCCCGGCGCAGGTCGTCGTCCACGGCCAGCACGCTGCCGGGGTACAGGCCGACCAGGTGCGACAGGTGGCGGTGGTGTGGGTCAGTCTCCTGACGCTCCTGTGACCACTCCAGCAGCTGACCGCGCTCGCCGATCTTGAGCGGGGCCAGCCGGTCCAGGGCGCCGCGGATCTCCTCGATCGCGTCGGTGTCCTGTTCGGTGAGCGGAACGCCGATCTCGGTGACCCGCCCGGCCGCCTCGAGTACGAAGCCGAACAGTTCGCGGGCGAGCGTCAGGTCCATCGCGCAGCCCTGATCCACCGAGGCCGGGCCGTCCGTCGTCGCGAACTGGTTCTCAGGGCTCGTGGACGGCGAGGTCACCAGCCGGCCGGCCGCGTCCTCGACCAGCAGGTCCAGCACGAAACGGGCGGCGTCGAGGGCGATCGGGAACGCGACGGCGGCCAGGAACGCCGGGTCGCGGCCGAACCGCCAGCGCTCGGCCAGGTGCGTGGACAGCCAGGCGCCGGCCATCGGCCACTGCGCCCACATCGGGTCGCCCGCGCCCCCGCCGACCGGTGTCGCGATCCGCCACAGGTCGGTGTTGTGGTGGCACGTCCAGCCGCGCGCGCCGTAGATCCCGGACGCGGCGTCCCGGCCGGCCTCGGACAGGTCCGCGACCAGGCGCAGCAGCGGCTCGTGGCACTCGGCCAGCGCGGTGGTCTCGGCCGGCCAGTAGTTCATCTGGGTGTTGATGTTGACCGTGTACGCGCAGTTCCACGGCGGCGCCATCTCGCTGTTCCACAGGCCCTGCAGCGTCGCGGCCTGCGTGCCGGGCCGTGACGACGCGGCCAGCAGGTAGCGCCCGAAGCTGAAGGCGAGCACGGACAGGCCCTCGTCAGAGGCTCCGCCGGCGCGGCGGGCCAGCCGTTCGTCGGTCGGCAGCGCGGCGAGCGACGCCGCCCTGGTCGATTCGAGCCCTGATCCGGTCGTCGGGTTCAGTTCGAGCGTCACGCGGTCCATCAGGGCGCGATGATCGGCTACGTGCGCGGCCCGCACCTTCTCCCAGCCCGCGGCGGCGGCGATCTCGATGTCCTTCGCCGCGACGGCCAGGCACTGCTCGCTGTTCCGAGACGGTCGCACGTCCCAGCCGGTGAAGTCGGTCCGGATCGCGACGTACGCCGTGATCGCTCGCGCGCCGCGCACGCGCACGACGTTGTCGGCGGCCGTCGCGCCGCCGTTGTCCCCGTCCACGACGACGGAAAGCAGCGCGGCGGCCCTGATCGAGTCCTGATCGTCGTCGTCGACGCTCACGCCGTCGGTCCGCGGACCTGGCACGACGTGCCGGGGCGCGGCCAGCAGCAGCGCGAGCGAGCCGGGCTCGTCGCCGGTGCGGATCTCGGCGCGCGGCTGCGGTGTCGCAAAGCTCAGATTCACCTGCAGGCCGGCCGGGTCGTCGCTGTCCATCCGCACCGCGATCACCTCGTGCTGCGCCCCGGCCAGCACCTCCTGGCGGATCACCCGCCCCGGCGCGCCGGAGACGACGGCCGCGACGCCGTCGCGCAGATTCAGCGACCTGCGATAACCGTCAAGCGTATGGTCCTTGCCGTCCGGAGCGTCGACGAACTCGATGACCAGGTCGCCGATCGGCTGCAACGCCTCGGCATCAGCGCCCTGCGTCGCGCGCAGCGTTTCTCCGGCCCCGACGTGCTCGCCCTTGCGTACCTGCTCACGCGCGGTCGCGATCAGGCCATCGGGCACCTGCGGCACCGCGGTGTCGCCCGGTCCGGACCAGAACGTGTCCTCGTTGAGATTGATCCGCTCGGCGGGCCGTGTGCCGTGCACCATCGCGCCCAAGCGGCCGTTGCCCACGGGCAGCGCCTCCGGCCAGATCGCGGCCGGTCCGGCGAACCAGAGTTCGAACGGGCTACCTTCGGGTGTTGCCGTATCGGCGACGTCCGGCACGGGCCAGCCTCTCCACGTTCACGCTCGGTGTGCTGTGTGCTGCGTACTTGCGGTGTGTAAGTGGTCGAACAGGGCGCTCTGTCGTCTGAGTCCGTCGTCTGAGTCCGTCGACTTTCGTCTCGTCCGGCGGCAATCCACGTCCGGTGAACGCGCTGTCATCAAGGTTGATCGCTCAGACGTGCCGCGCGGTTGCGTCCTGGGCCGGTCAACTGGTCGAGCCAACCACGGATCGGCCCGTCAGTCGAGTCTCGCCGCCCAGGTCAGCGCGCCCCGCAAATGCGCGCGGAACGCCGCGTCGCCGTATGCGGCCTCGTCATGGCCCAGCGCGGTGTAGAACGCGCGGCCGCCGCAGTTCTCATGGCACCAGGCCAGCGGGTGGTCCTCACCCATCGTGCCGCCCTCGTAGCAGCGTTCGTCGATCGACGCGAGCACCCGGACGGCGCCGCGCGGGCTCGCCTCGAACTCGTACCACTCGTCGCTGACGTGCCAATGCGCGGGCAGGTGCGCACTCGCAGGATGCCGCTGGTCCTCGACCGTGACGATCGCCGGCTGGAATCGCGGGTGCCGGGTGAAGCGCGCGCCGACCAGTTGACCGAAGAACTCCCAGCCGTACTCGGTGCCCGACGCCAGGTGCACGCCGACGAAGCCGCCGCCCGCCCGCACCCACGAGGCGAAGGCCGCGCGGCCGTCATCGGTGAGCACATCGCCGCTGGTCGAAAGGAAGACGACGACGGCGTACGCGTCGAGCGCCGCCGGTTTGAACGCGTCCGGGTCCTCGGTCGCGTCGACTTCGAGGCCGACGTCACGGCCCAGTTCGCGCAGCGCGGCGGTCGCGGCGGGGATCGAGTCGTGCCGGAAACGCGTCGTGCGGCTGTACACCAGTGCGCGTTGCATCGGGCCATCCTAGAACCCGCCGCAAGCCCCGGGGCGGTATGCGATGATTCCGGGCATGGCTGATCATGAGAGCCGTAACGCCGCAGGTCACCGGCGAGTCAGTGCCGATCACGCCGGGCTCGCGCCGGTGTGGATCGTCGCGGGCGCGCCCGGCGCGGGCAAGACGACCGTCGCCGCGCTGCTGGCGGCGCGCCTGTCGCCGCACCCGGCCGTGCTGGACAAGGACACCGTGTACGGGTCCTTCGTCGCCGCGGTCCTCGAAGCCGGCGGCCGCGAACCGGGTGAGCGCGAAGGCGCCTGGTACGACGTACACGTCAAAGTGCACGAGTATCAAGGGCTGACCGCGACCGCGCGCGAGATCCGCGGCCACGGCTGCCCGGTGCTGCTGGTCGCGCCATTCACCGGCCAGATCCGCGACCCGGCCGCGTGGGCGCGGTGGTCGGAAGAACTCGGCGGGGGAGCGGTCCGGCTGGTCTGGGTCGCCTGCGATCCGCAGGTCCTGCGCGACCGGCTGATCGCGCGCGGCAGTGAACGCGACGGTGCGAAGCTGGCGGCGTACGCGCGATTCGTCGAACGTATGCGTCCTGATACGCCTCCGCCGGTCCCGCACGTCGCGATTCGCAACACCCGGTCGCGCGACGTCAACCCCGCCGGCGAGGCCGTGAGCGACAGTGACGCTGACGATGACCGCGCCGCCGACCCGCTCGTCATGCAGCTCGACCGTCTCGTACACGACGTGATGTGATTCACCCTGCCAAGTCGGGAGGTTTCGGCGCAGATCGGCCGAGGCAGCCCTCGTATGCGGTACCTTTCCGGGACGCGGACGAGTCGGGAACGTGAACGGAGTGCTCAGCATGATCACGGTGGCGCAGGTCAGCGACGTCCACTGCGGCAGTTCGGAGCGCAACCTAGATCGCGCGCGCCGGGTGTTCGCCCGGTTGGCCGAACTCGCCCGGCCGGTGGACGCCGTCATCGTGACCGGTGACATCGCCGACCACGGCGCGCCCGAGGAGTACGAGCACGCCCGCGCGATGATCAGCACACTGCCGTACCCGGTGTTCACCTGCCCCGGCAATCACGACGACCGCGCGAACTACGTCAAGATCCTGCTCGGCGAGCGGCCGCAGGAAGGCCCGGTCAACCGGGCGCACACCACGAGCGGCGGCGGCGCAATATTCGCTCTCTGCGACTCGACGATCCCCGGGGAACCCGGCGGCCACCTCGCCGATGAGACTCTTGAATGGCTGGACCGCGTGCTGACCGACGCACCGGACGGCGTGCCGGTGTTCGTGTGTTTCCACCATCCGCCGGTGGTGATCCACTCGCCGTACCTGGACGGCATGCGGCAGACCGGCGGCGAGCGCCTGGCCGCGCTCCTGGCCCGGCACGACAACGTCGCGGCCGTCATCGCAGGACACGCACACACGCCGTCCGCGACCGTCTTCGCCGGGCTGCCGATGGTGATCGGCCCGTCGGTGATCTCGACGCTGATGCTGCCGTGGGAAGGCGACGAGGTCATCGACGAGGAGGCACCCGCCGCGTACGCGCTGCACATCCTCGGCGACGACCGCCGCCTCACCACGCACTACCGCACGGTGCTGTGACGCCGGCAGTCCCCGCACACCCGCCGGGACCGGCCTGCCCTGGTGGCGGTAGCCGTCGAGAGATCTGACATGTCGCAGGGTGCGCGTTTGGCCGCCTACGGCGCCGTCTCCACCTCGCTGGCCCTGTGCAGCGATCGCGAGTTGGGTGACCTTGTGGATTCGGCCGCGCCGCTGGGCTCGGGTATCGGCGGGACCTCAGCGTTGCTGGAGGTCGGCGGGACTGCGGTCTTCGTCAAGCGGGTGCCGTTGACCGATCTGGAAATGCGGCCGGAGAACGTCCGGTCCACGGCCAACCTCTTCGGGCTGCCGGCCTTCGTCCACTACGGCCTCGGGGTGCCCGGGGGGCCGGGCTTCGGGGCCTGGCGGGAGCTGGCAGTGCACACCATGACGACGAACTGGGTGCTCGCGCAGGACTATGAGGGCTTCCCTTTGATGTACCACTGGCGGGTGCTGCCGCACCCGGGGCAGTCGCGTCCGGAGGAGTTGGCCGATGTGGAGAGGGCTGTCGCCTATTGGGGCGGTGGACCGGCAGTACGTCGCAGCTGTACTTCGCGGACTACGGCCTCGCCGTCTCGGCCCGGTTCGACCTGTCCACGGACGATGCCGACTTCTTCGCCGCACACCAAACCTACGACCGCAGCTACACCGCCACGCATCTGGTGATCTGGCTCATCGCGGCTCTGTACGAGTACGGGTCCGAAGAGCGCGACGCGTTCGTGCGCGCATGCGCCCGAGGCGAGCACCCGACGGGAATCCCGCCGCGGGCCGCAGCGATCCTCACCCGCCACGCCCCGCTCGCCGCGGCGATGACTGACTTCTACCGCGAGTTCCAACGTGAAAGCAGGCAGGCCCGCTATCCCCTGGAGCAGATCCGTCGGATCGGCGCGCCGGGCAACTAGCGAAGAGCGCTGATTACCCGGTAGGTCGGCTCTGCTTCGTCCTGCACGGTCAGCACCGCGTTGTCCGGCGTGCCCGCCACACGCAGCGAGAAACGCAGACCGGGCCAGCCCACGACGGTCACGGCTGAGCGC
>JBOHCW010000541.1:0-10966 GCA_050725375.1 Actinocrinis sp.
TCGACGCGCTGTTCACCAGCTCGCGGCCGGTGATCTTCGCCTACCACGGGTATCCCTGGCTGATCCATCGTCTCACCTACAGGCGGACGAACCATCACAACATCCACGTGCGCGGATACAAGGAGGAGGGCACCACGACCACGCCCTTCGACATGGTCATGATGAACGACCTGGATCGCTACCACCTGGTCATCGACGCGATCGACCGCGTCCCGGCGCTCGCCGAGCGCGGCGCGCACCTGCGCCAGGAGATGGTCGACGCCCGGCTGCGCGCCCGCGCGTACACGCGCGAGTTCGGCGACGACCTGCCCGAGATCCGCGACTGGGTCTGGCCGTACAACTGAGGGACGAGGGCGCGAACGGTGCCGGATATCAGGCCATTGGTCCCTGGCGCACCGCCGTGCGGGGCGGTGTGCTTGAAGCAGCGGGAAGGGCCCGTATCGACGGACGCGGAGCAGCGGCGGCAAGCCGCGCACCGCGCAATCAGGATCCGCGAGAAGCGGGCGGGACCCTTCCCGCACCGGTGTGCCCGGTGCGCGATGCGGTCCCGAGAGACGTCGAGCCGCAGTCATCGGATCCTTCGCCGGGGCGGTTGGGTATTCCGGCCCTACCCGCACCCTCGCCCCGAGACGAGAGTGGAACGCGTGGGGCCCACAGCCGCCGGGCGGCTCCCCTCCTCCCGTCCGGCGGCCAGGGACTCGCCCGGGCCTGACCGCGCGCCGGTGCTTGCGTGGCTCCCAAGGAGGCGATGATGAAGACGGATTCGCGCCCGCCGGGCGCCGTGCGCACCCCGATCTCGGTCGAGGCCGACCTCGACGAACCCCTGTCGCGCTGGCTGTGGCTGGTCAAGTGGTTGCTCGCGATTCCGCATTACGTCGTGCTGTGGTTCCTGGGTCTCGCGTTTCTGGTGCTGACCGCCGCCGCCTTCTTCGCGGTCCTGTTCACCGGCCGCTACCCGCGGCGCATCTTCGACTTCAACGTCGGGGTGCTGCGCTGGAGCTGGCGGGTGGCGTTCTACTCGTACGGGGCGCTGGGCACCGACCGGTATCCGCCGTTCACGCTCGCACCGGTGCCGGACTATCCGGCCCGGCTGGAGATCGCCTACCCCGAACGGCTTTCTCGCGGCCTGGTGTTGGTCAAGTGGTGGCTGCTCGCCATCCCGCACTACGCGCTCGCGGGGATCTTTCTCGGTGGCGAGCGCATCGCCGGCGTCCCGGGGCTGGGCCTGATCGGCGTGCTGGTGCTGATCGCCGGAGTGGGATTGGCCGCCACGGCCCGGTATCTGCCGGAGGTGTTCCGGCTCGTGGTCGGGCTGAACCGGTGGGTGCTGCGCGTCATCGCCTATGCCGGTCTGATGACCGACTCCTACCCGCCCTTCCGGCTCGATCAGGGCGGGCGCGAACCGGCCGGGCCGCAGGACCGCTCGGATACGTGAGGACGGCCTGGGCAGGCAGTGCCGTGCGGTGCCGCCCAGCGTCGGCCGTAGCCACGGCGCACAGTGGGACGTAGCGAGTGGGACGCAGCGAAGGGCGGCGATCATGTCCACGATCGGGGATCTCGCCGGTTCGGCCGCTCTGCACGATCGCAGGGGCCTGACTTCAGCGCAGGCGGCGCGCCAGTTGGCGCGCGCCGGCCGCAACAGCATTCCCGCGCCGCGCCCTGTCCGGCTGTGGCGACGGGTGCTGATGCAGCTG
The DNA here is from genome assembly GCA_050725375.1 of Actinocrinis sp. Taxonomy (GTDB): domain Bacteria; phylum Actinomycetota; class Actinomycetes; order Streptomycetales; family Catenulisporaceae; genus Actinocrinis. Next base: position 1,695 of record JBOHCW010000541.1, read on the forward strand.
CGCGACCCGCTGGTCGCGGTTCTGCTGGTCGCCGCCGGGTTGACCATCGGCACGGGGGACTGGACCGACGCGGGAGTGATCCTGCTGGTGATCGTGGTCAACACGAGCGTCGGGATCGCGCAGGAGGTCAAGGCGGATCAGGCGATTGCCGCGCTCGATGCGCTCACCGCGCCGCACGCGCGCGTCGTGCGCGACGGCGAGCAGATGCGGATCGCCGCGGACGAGGTTGTGCCCGGCGATCTGCTGGCCCTGGGGGAGGGGGAGATCGTTCCGGCGGACGCGACCGTCGTCGAGGCCGCCGCGCTGCTGGTGGACGAGTCCGCGCTGACCGGCGAGTCAGTGCCCGTAGACAAGGTCGCCATCGCGGAGGGCGGGCCGCGGACCGAGCGGACCACGGTGTCCGCCGGTACGGCGGTGGCACGGGGCCGCGGGCTCGCGGTGGTGACGGCGACCGGGGCCGACAGCGCGATGGGGCGGATCGCCGCGCTGATGGCCACGGGCCCGTCGCTCACGCCGCTGCAGCGCAAGCTGGTCGGGGTCGGGCGAACCTTGGCGGCGGTCGCGGTCGTGCTGTGCGCGGTCGTGCTGGTGCTCGGGCTGGCGCGCGGCCAATCGCTGGAACTGATGGCGGTCACCGCGATCAGTCTGGTGGTCGCGGCGGTACCCGAATCACTGCCCGCCGTGGTGACGCTGGCCTTGGCGCTCGGCGCCCGCCGGATGGCCGCGCGGCGGGCGCTGGTGCGGCGGCTGCCCGCCGTCGAAACGCTCGGTTCGGTGACCGTGCTGGCCACCGACAAGACCGGCACGCTGACCGAAGGGATCATGGTCGCCCGGTCGCTGTGGACGCCCGCCGACGCGGACGCGACGATCACAGGCTCCGGATATAGTCCCGAAGGCGCGGTGAGTCGTGGCCGACTCGTCCTGGCCGCAGAGCACGATACAGATGTCGCAGCGCTCTTGTCCGCCGCCGCGTTGTGCAACGACGCGACTTTGGCGCCGCCGTCCGAGCCGGACGGGCTGTGGACCGCGTTGGGCGACCCGACCGAGGCGTCGCTGCTCACGGCCGCACGACGCTTCGGGCTGGACACCGCCGCGCTCGCGCTCCGTTTTCCGCGCACGGCCGAGATCCCGTTCGATAGCGAGCGCCGCCGCATGACCACGGTGCACCTGGCGCCCGCCGGGGCAACGCGCGTCGTGTGCAAGGGCGCACCAGAGGCCGTACTGCGTGCGGACGTCCTGGCCGAACCGGCGGAACTGATCGTCAAGGCCGCGCTGCGGGCGCAGGACTATGCGCGCGACGGACTGCGCGTGCTGGCGGTGGCGCAGCGTGAACTTTCCGGCTCCGCGCCGCCGGCAGCGGCGCTGGAGCGGGAGCTGCGCCTGCTCGGCCTGATCGCGATCCTCGACCCGCCGCGCCCGTCCGCCAAGGACACCATCGCGGCCTGCCGGGCGGCGGGCATCGTCCCGGTGCTGATCACCGGCGACCACCCGGACACCGCGCGTTCGATCGCGACCGCCTTGGGCGTCATCGAGCCCGGAGACGAGGTCGTCGACTGCCGGTACTCGGCCGCCGCCGATCCCGCGCGGTTGCGGCGGGCACGCGTGTTCGCGCGCGCCGTGCCCGAGCAGAAGCTCGCGATCATCGAGGCGCACCGGGAGGCCGGCGACGTGGTGGCGATGACCGGCGACGGGGTCAACGACGCTCCGGCGCTGCGTCGCGCCGACATCGGTGTGGCCATGGGACGGCGCGGCACCGAGGTCGCCCGGCAGGCCGCCGATCTCGTGCTGGCCGACGACGAGCTCGGCACCGTGGTCGCCGCGGCGGAAGAGGGGCGCCGGGTTTACGCGAACATCCGCCGTTTCCTGCTCTACGGCCTGGCCGGCGGCACCGCGGAGATCGTGGTGATGCTCGCCGGACCGCTGGTCGGGCTGCCGCTGCCGCTGCTGCCCGCGCAGATCCTGTGGATCAATCTGCTCACGCACGGACTGCCGGGCGTCGCCCTCGGCAGCGAGCCGGTCGAGCCCGACGCCATGCGCCGTCCGCCGCGCCCGCCCGCGCAGAGCGTGCTGGGCGCAGGGCTCTGGCAGCGCATCCTGCGGGTCGGCGCGGTCATCAGTGCCGTGACACTCGGCGTCGCACTGTGGGGCGATGCGACTGGGCGTCCGTGGCAGAGCATGGCGTTCTTCGCGCTCGGCAGTACCCAGCTCGCGGCTGGACTCGCCTCCCGGGCCCGGCCCGGGACCCGGGCCAACCCGTTGCTGCCGGCCGCGATCGCCGGAGCGCTCGCACTGCAACTGGCCGGGATCTATCTCGCCCCGCTGCGCGACCTGCTCTCGACCCGGCCGCTGTCGGCGTTCGAACTGCTCGTCGTCTGCGCCCTCTCCACGCTCGGCTACGCGGCCGTGAAGCTCGACCGCCGCTTCCGGCCGGATGAACACGGGTCGGCCGCCCCGCCGCACCGAACGCGACCCGCGCCGCAGTGACCCCCGTCCCGAGACACCGGACTTCGGCCGACCGCACCGGACCGGTCGCGTCGATCGGCGAACGCCGGATTTTTTCGCTAAATCGCTAGGGTCGCGTCCATGGCTGCACGCCGGGCAGAGCCCGCTGAGCACGCTGTCCAGGCCCGTGTTGCAGCCATGGACGCGGCGCTCTGCCGAGATCGGCAATCCCCGACCGACCTGCTTGAGGGTTTCGCCGTGATCATGGGCGCGATCGGTGATCAGGGAATCCCCGGCGAACAGACGCCGCTGATCGATCCGGCGTTCTCCGACCGCATCGTGGCTCGGTGTGCGGCCCTTCGCCGACTCGACCGCGCGGCGCCGTGGCTCGCCCGAGGACCCTCGGCTCCGGGCACCGAGCAGGAGTGGGTGGCCACGGGGCGGCCGAATTGGCTGCCGCCGAGGGTAGTGACGCCGGGCCGAGACGCCTTCCACGAGGTGGCCGCCGCGGTCGGCGACGCAGTGCCGCTCGGGCCGGTACGCGGTGGCCTGTTTACCTGCACCACGGTTGCGGCCGGGCCGGGCATGTGGCGCGCCTACCTTCGGGCTCAGGGCGAGAACGTCCTCTGGCCCAAGCCTTGGCACCTGTGGCGGATGAGGCCCGCCCCGGATGCCACGATCCACCACGTGTCCAGCGCCCAAGCGTGGACCGCGTTGGTGTACGAACACCACTACCGCGCCGGCGGCCTTCTCCACCCGGACTGGAGCAAGATCGCGAACATTGCGGACGCGGTGCACGTCGCTCCTGCAGCCGTATGTTCGATCGACGGTCTGCGCCTGTCCACCGACCTTGGACCTATCGCGCCCACGTACTGGACAGTGGAGAGTACGTTCTGGCTGCGGTGGCGCTTCGACGAAGATTTCGGCGCCGTCTACATCGGTGCCGCAGAGTAACGCGAACAGCTGCCCCGAGTTCGTCGAGATGAGGCCGCGAGGTTTTCTCCGGCGTTTTGTCCGGTGTTTTCTCGGGCGGGACATTCGGCCCTGGCCGGCGATCGGGCGCCGGTGTGTGCTGGAGTCGTCGATGTCATGCCGCGCGTTTGCGACGCGATGAACGAGGAGGCCCTACGGTGCCCGATGTGATGCCAAACCAGGCGCTCACAGCAGCCGAGCCGGCCGGCCGCAACGGGACCGGGCCGGGAAGCCGCGTCGTCTACGTGACCGGAGTCGGCGCGGGCGACGGTCGCCAAATCGTCGAGCTCGGGGTCATGGAGCTGCTGGCTCGGCAGGTGGACCGGGTCGCGGTCTTCCGGCCGCTGCGCCATCCGGGCAGGGACCACATGGTCGAGTTGCTGCGAGAGCGCTACCGGATCGACCTGCCGCCCGCGCTCTCGTACGGACTCGACTACGACCAGGGCGCCGCGCTGCAGGCCGAGGGCGGTCAGGACGAGCTGGTCCGAAGGCTGGTGGAGCGGCTGCGTGAAGTCGAAAGACGAAGCGGGGCCGTCCTGGTCCTCGGTACGGACTTCGCGGGCACCAACATCCCCGACGAACTCGCCCTCAATGCCCGCCTGGCCAACGAGTTCGGCGCGCTGGTCCTGCCGGTGGTGGGCGGCTATCAGCAGAGCGCCGACACGGTGGTCGGCGAGCTGCGCAACGCCTATCAGGCGTATGCGGACCGCGGATGCAGCGTGCTGGCGATGATCGCCAACCGGGTGCCCCCCGCCGACCTGGAGCAGATCAGCAGGCGGCTGGCCGGCTCGACGCAGAGCCCGGTCTTCACCATCCCGGACGAGCCCGAACTCGCCGCGCCGACGGTCGCCCAGGTCGTGGAGGCCACGGGAGCGACGGTGCTGCTCGGCGATCCGCCCGGACTGGGCCGGGACGTGCGCGGCTATGTCTTCGGCGGGGCGATGCTTCCCCGATTCCTCAGCGCGTTGTCGGACGGTTGCCTGGTGATCACCCCGGGAGACCGCGCCGATCTGCTGCTGGGGGCGCTCGCCGCACACGCGGCGGGCACCCCGCCGATCGCCGGAGTGCTGCTGACCCTCGGCGAAAGCCCCGGACCGAGCGTGATGCGGCTCGCGCAGCGGCTGGCCCCCGGAACGCCGGTCGCGGTCGTGCCGGACAACAGCTTCGTGACCGCGGCCGGCCTGTCCACCTTGGAAGGACGGCTCACCTCGTCCGCGCCGCGCAAGGTCGAGACCGCGTTGGGCCTGTTCGAGCTGCACGTGGACGCGTCGGCCCTGGCCGAGCGGATCGAGCTGAGCCGCCCGGAGCGGGTCACGCCGATGATGTTCGAACACGCGCTGCTCGAACGTGCGCGCGGGTCTCGGCTGCGGGACATCGTGCTGCCGGAAGGCGGCGAGGAGCGCGTATTACGGGCCGCCGAGGTGCTGCTGCGGCGCAACGTGTGCCATCTGACGCTGCTGGGGCCCGAGGACGCGATCCGCAGGCGCGTCGCCGAACTGGGGTTGGATCTGGGCCTGGACCGTCCGCAGGAGCAGGGCGCCAGGGTCCGGATCGTCGATCCGGACCACTCGCCGCTGCACGAACGGTTCGCTGAGACCTATGCCGCGCTGCGCAGCCACAAGGGCGTGACGCTGGCGCAGGCCCAGGACATCGTGCGCGACGTCTCGTACTTCGGCGCGCTGATGGTGCATCAGGGCCTGGCCGACGGCATGGTCAGCGGTGCGACCCACTCCACCGCGGACACCCTGCGCCCGGCGTTCGAGATCATCAAGACCGCGCCCGGCGCGGCCCTGGTCTCCTCGGTGTTCTTCATGTGCCTGGCGGACCGGGTCCTGGTCTACGGCGACTGCGCGGTCAATCCCGATCCCGGAGCCGAGCAGCTGGCCGACATCGCGATCCAGTCGGCGCGAACCGCCGCGGCCTTCGGCGTCCAGCCCCGCATCGCGCTGCTTTCCTACTCGACTGGCGCCTCTGGACACGGTGCCGATGTCGACAAAGTACGCAAGGCGACCGAGATCGTCCGTGATCTGCGTCCCGACCTGCTGGTGGAGGGGCCGATCCAGTACGACGCGGCCGTCGAGCCCGAGGTCGCCGCCACGAAGGCGCCCGGGTCACTGGTCGCGGGCCGCGCCACCGTGCTGGTATTCCCCGATCTGAACACGGGCAACAACACCTACAAGGCGGTACAGCGCTCGGCCGGCGCGGTGGCCGTCGGCCCGCTTCTGCAGGGTCTGCGTAAGCCGGTCAACGACCTGTCGCGCGGCGCCACCGTTCAGGACATCGTCACCACGGTGGCGATCACGGCAGCGCAGGCTCAGGACGTGTGAGTGGTTATGCGCCGGCCTTGTCGATAGCGCTCTGGAGGGACTGCGCGTAGCCCTCGCTGGTATAGGTGGCACCGGACACGACGTCGATCTTGGCGCTTTGAGCGGATATCGCCTCCTGGTTGAGCGCCGGGAGGGCGTAGGTGTTGATCTGCTGATCCCGGTAGCTCTCGCTGGGGTACTGAAGCACGCTGATATTCGTGATCTTCTTGCCGTTGAAGGTGACCTGGAGCTGGACCGGGCCGTAGTTGGTCTGTGCCGCGTCGCCGGTGATCACCTTGGTGGCCGAGGCCGCCGGAGCGGTCGTGCGCGTCGAGCCGGCGCTGCTTCCGGACTTCGCACTCGACTTGGCGGACGCGGACGACGACGGGGCGGGTGCGGACGAGCTCGCTGTACCGGACGAGGAGCCGATGCTGAAGCTCTGGGTGCCTTGGGCGGTGGCGCCGTGCGGCTTGAGGCCGAGTAGCAGGACGACGCCGGAGACCGTGGCGGTGCCGGTGACGATGGCGCGGCGCATAGAAGTACTCCTCGGGTGTCAGAGGGCGAACGACTCGTGGTGGATATGGGAGCGCTTGACGCCGCACTCGCGCAGCGCCTGAACGGCCGCGGCGGCCATCGGCTCGGGGCCGCAGATGAACACGTCGTGCCGGTTGATGTGGGGGACGAGCTTGGCGAGGGTGGGCGCGGTGAGCGGGTCGCCGACCTGCGAGCGCGGGCCGACCAGGAACCGCAGGCGGGCGCCGCGGGCGGCGGCGATCGCCTCCAGCTCCTGACGGAAGATCAGATCCTCGGTCCAGGTCGCGCGGTAGAGCAGCGTCAAGTCGCCGCGCCCGGCGGGCAGCGTCTCGAACAGCGCGCGGATGGGTGTGATGCCGACGCCGCCGGCGAGGAGCAGGATTTTCCGGGCGCGTACGCGCCGGGCGGTGAATGCGCCGTACGGACCCTCGGCGCGTACCTTCGTGCCGGGCCGCAGCCGTGCGACGGCGGCGCTGTGCTCGCCCAGGTCCTTGACCGTGAAGCGCAGGTAGCGCGGGTGTGGTGCGGCCGAGAGGGAGTACGGGTTGGCCGCCCAGCGCAGGCCCTTGGCCTGGAACTGGAGGCGGAAGAACTGGCCGGGTTCGGCGTGCAGTTCGTCGAGGTCGCGTCCGGTGAGCACGAGCGAGACGACGCCGGGGGCCTCGGGCCGCACCTCGGCGACCCGCAGCTGGTGGCGGCGGTCGTTGCGCCAGGGTATGAAGAGCCGGTACCAGCCGAGAACCACGAAGGCGCCGGCGTAGTACGCGCTCCACAGCAGGCGCGCCGGGCCGACGTTCAGGTCGGCGCCGTTGACGATCTGATGGCTGAAGCCCAGGGCGATCGCAAGGTACGTCGCCAGGTGTAGGTAATACCAGGCCTCGTAGCTGAGGCGGCGGCGAGCCGCGCGCGCCGAGAAGAAGGCGGTGGCGAACATGATCAGCGCCGCCAGCGTTCCCTTGATCATCTCCGGGTAGTCGAAGACCACGTAGACGGTCTCGCCGGCGACCGACTTGTGCGCGGTCAGCGCGTAACCCCAGATGATCAGGAGAATGTGCGCCGCGACGAGGCTGACCATGTGCCGGCCGCAGATCGCGTGCCAGCGCGCCAGCCGGTCCGATCCGACGCGCCGCTCCAGGAGCGGAACGCGGGCCATCAGCACCAGCAGAAGCGGTGTGAGGTACCCGGCGAGCAGTCCGGTGATCCGGCCGGCGCCGGTCAGCCATCCGGCCGCGCCGGCGACGTCGAACGTGTCCTTCCACCACAGCGCGAGGACGGCGAGTCCGCCGGCGGCGATCGACGCGACCACGAGGTGCGGGACGGTGTTCGCCGGTAGCCGCAGATTCGGCGACCCGGACGAGTGGCTCCGGTTCGCGGCGCGGCGTGCGCCCGTCGAGCGGTCGGTGGCGGTCGGCATGGGCAGCGTCCCTTCCTCTCGGCGATGCGGCGGGTGCACGGCGGCGGCCGCGCTTCGGCCCGTCCGCCTGCGGCCCATCGTCACATCGCCACTTCTGCGTTCCCTCTGAACCTGACCGCCCCCAGGACGGCCCTCACCGGCGAACGTGCAGGTCAGCCGATGATCGCGCATTATGCGGCGACGGCACGCCGCGTACAGTTATCAGCGCTTTCTCACGTTCGCAGCGGACAATCGGTTCGTGACAAGCGCTGACGTCCAAGCCGCCGCCTGCGCCGAGCCGTGGCGCATCCTCGTGGTCGACGACGAACCGGACCTGGTCGAGGTGCTGTGCGGGGCCGTGGCGTATGAGGGGTGGGAGGCCAGGGGCGCCGCACGCGGGTTGGAAGCCGTGCAGATCGCGCAGGAGTGGCAGCCGCACGCCGTCGTGCTCGACGTGATGCTGCCCGACCTCGACGGCACCGAGGTCCTGCGCCGCATCCATCAGGACCGCCCGCAGACCCGCGTGCTGTTCCTGACGGCGCGCGACGCGGTGGAGGACCGGATCGCCGGGATCGAGGCCGGCGGGGACGACTACGTGACCAAGCCGTTCAGCTTGAACGAGGTGGTCGTGCGGTTGCGCGGCATGCTGCGTCGCGCTCATCAGCCCGCACTGTCGCCGCCGCCCGGCAGCCTGGTGATCGGCGACCTGGCGATGGACGAACGCGCCATGGAGGTGACGCGCGGGGGAGAGGCGATCGACCTGAGCCCGACCGAGTTCGCGCTGTTGGGCTACCTGATGCGCCACCCCCGGCAGGTGCTGAGCAAGGCGCAGATCCTCGACGAGGTCTGGAGCTACGACTTCGGTGGCCGAGCGCATGTCGTCGAGCTCTACATCAGCTATCTGCGCAAGAAGATCGACGCCGGTCGCGCGCCGATGATCCACACGGTGCGCGGCGTCGGGTACGTGTTGAAGGCGGCGGCGTGATCGGCGCAATCCGGCGCCGCGCTGCCCAAGCGGTGCCGCGCACGCTGCGCAGCAGGCTGACACTCGGACTGGTCGCCATCCTCGCCGTCGTGTGCGCCGCGATCGGGCTGGCCACGACCAGCGTCGTGAACCACTACCTCGTCAACCGGCTCGACGAGCAACTCAACGAGTCCGGCGGCCGGTACGCGGCGAGCCTCGAACACCCGTCCATCCCGGGCGCGAACAGCGGCGACACGCGAGCGCAGGCGCCCGGAACGTTCGGCGCGCGGCTGCTTGCGGGCGTGGTCACCGAAGCGGCCGTCGTCGACGGCGACGCCGACGACACCACCGGAAGCGCCGATGACAAGGTCGCGCTGACCGGGCAGGACCGGCGAATGCTGGTGGCCCTGCCGCTGAACGGCTCGGCGCGCAGCCTGGATTTGTCCGGCATCGGCGAGTACCGGGTTCGCGCCCAGGCCGGGCAGGACGGCGACGTGTTGATCACCGGGCTGCCCTTGGCGCACGTCGAGCAGACCGTGCACGATCTGGCCTGGGCCGAGGCGGTGATGTTCGCCGCGGCACTCGCCCTGGCAGCGGTCGCCGCGGCCGTATGGGTGCGTCTGGCGTTGCGCCCGCTGGACCGGGTGACCCGGACGGCCGA
>JBOHCW010000542.1:0-4643 GCA_050725375.1 Actinocrinis sp.
CGACATACGCGATCGAAGCACAGGGATTGACCAAACGCTACGGCGGCAAGGCCGCGGTGGACGGGCTCAGCTTCACCGTGGCGCCGGGCCGGGTCACCGGGTTCCTCGGACCGAACGGGGCCGGCAAGTCGACCACGATGCGGCTGCTGCTCGGCTTGGAGCGGCCGGACGGCGGACAGGCGCTGATCGAGGGGCGGCCGTACGCGGCGCTGCGCATCCCGCTCACCCACGTGGGCGCGATGCTGGAGGCAAAGTCGTTCCACAAGGGCCGCACCGCGCGCAACCACCTGCTGGCGCTGGCCCAGTCCCAGGCGCTGCCGGTCCGCCGGGTCGACGAGGTGATCGACCTGGTCGGGCTGCGCGAGGTGGCCGGGCAGCGGGCCGGGGGCTACTCCCTGGGCATGGCGCAGCGGCTGGGGATCGCGGCCGCCCTGCTCGGCGACCCGCGCACCGTGCTGCTCGACGAGCCGGTCAACGGCCTGGACCCGGAGGGCATCCTGTGGATCAGGAACCTGATGAAGCGGCTGGCCGCCGAGGGGCGCGCGGTGCTGGTCTCCTCGCACCTGATGAACGAGATGGCGGTGACCGCCGACCACCTGCTGGTGATCGGGCGCGGCCGGCTGCTGGCCGACAGCCCGACCGGCGCGTTCATTCGCAAGCACACCGACCCGGCGGTCTATGACGCGACGCCGGACGTGGCCAAGCCGGCGCTGCTGGAAGAGGCGTTCATGCGGCTGACCGCGAACGTCGTCGAGTACAGCGCCCGCTGAGCGGCGCACCCGGCGTCAAGGACAGCGCGCGGTAGCAGGGGACCTCGCGCAGTCTCGGCCCGATGCACCGGGTGCGCCGCCAGACCTGGCAAGGGCTACACGATCTGGCACAGGGTCACCCGATCTGACACATCGTCACACGACTTCGTCTTCGTCTTCATCCGAGGGGTACTCACATGACCACGCTCACCGTCGCGCCGGTCTCCACCGCGCGACCAACGCACCAGCCCGGGTTCACCGACCTGCTGCGCAGCGAGTGGACCAAGTTCCGGACGCTGCGCTCCACCTGGTGGTCGGTCGGCGCGATGCTGTTCATCTCGGTCGGCATGTCCATCCTGGTCACCTCGATCTTCACCGCGAGCTACGCCACGTCCGACGCGGAGACCAAGCTGCGGTACGGAAACGACACGATCGGCCTGTTCCTGCAGCCCGGCTCGCAGTTCGGGCAGCTGGCGGTCACCGTGCTCGGCGTGCTGCTGATCTGCTCCGAGTACTCGACCGGCATGATCCGGGCGACCGTGCTGTCCGCGCCGCGCCGCACGCCGGTGCTCGCGGCGAAGGCGTCCGTCCTGGCCGGCTTCGTGTTCGTGGTGTCCGAGCTGATCGCCTGGCCGGTGTTCTTCATTTGCAGCGCGATCGCGCACAAGCACGTGCCGGTCACCCTGGCGACGCCCGGCACGATCCGCGCGATCGTCGGCTTCGGCGTCGTGATGGCGCTGTCCGCGCTCATCGCGCTGGCCATCGGTACCCTCGTGCGGCACACCGCGGGGGCGGTGAGCGTCGCGCTGGGCGTCAACCTGGTGGTGCCGCCGATGATCGCGCTGATCCCCGGCAGCGTGGGCCAGCACCTGACCTATGCGCTGCCGGCGCGGGCCGGACAGCTGATCATGGACCGGACGGAAACCGCCGGAACGCCGTACGGCCAGTGGACCGGCCTGGGCATCATCGCCCTGTGGACGGTGGTGACCATGGCGCTGGCGTTCTGGTCGATCAAGCGGCGGGACGTCTGAGCCGTCCGGACCGCTTAAGGCGGCAGATTAAGGCGGCAGACTGGGACAAGGCATCGTCAATAGCGGGGACCACGGGGAAACCGGGACGCACGAACGTGACGGGAAGAGTTGTGACCATGATCGCCGGGCGCGCGCTGCGGGAGGTCTACGCGGCGCGCACCTGGCGTGAGGTCGTCTACGCGCTGATCGGGCTGCCGGTGGGCTTCATCGGGCTTGCGGCGGTGCTCGCCACCCTGGTGCTCGGCATCCTGTCCGTCGGTCTGATCATCGTGCCGCTGCTGCCGCTGTTCCTGGCGATGGACCGCAAGCTGTCCGGGATCTACCGCGCGTTGGCCCGCTGGCTGCTGCGGATGGACATCGCGAAGCCGCCGCGCCCGCCGCGTGCCCGCGGCGTGCTCGGCTTCCTGGTCCACCACCTGGCCGATCCGGTGGCCTGGCGCGCCGTCGGCTATCTGGCGATCCGGCTGCCGCTCGGCATGCTCCAGTTCGCGATCGGCGTCCTGCCGTGGGTGTACACGCTCGGCTTGGTCCTTTACCCCGCGCTGTGGCACCTCGAGGGGTCGGACAAGATCGACACGCGCGGCGGGGTGCACTTCTCCGCGCTGCAGTTCGGCCAGTTCTACTTCGACACCTGGCCGCGCGCGCTGCTGGTCACGCTGATGGGCTTGGCGCTGGTGCCGGTCCTGCCGTGGCTGACCCGCGGCGTGGTGCTGATCGACCGGTGGCTGCTGCCGCGGCTGCTCGGGCCCTCGGACAGCTCGCTGCGGATCAGGGAGCTGGAGGAGACCCGGGCCAACGCGATCAACGAGGCCGCGCTGACGCTGCGCCGGATCGAGCGCGACCTGCACGACGGCGTCCAGGCGCGGTTGGTCGCGCTCGGCATGCAGCTGGGCCGGGCCGAGTCGCGGTTGCGTGCGGGCGAGGTGGACCGCGCGGCGCAGCTCGTCCAGACTTCGCGCGGGGACACCAAGGAGATCATCGCGGAGCTGCGCGAGCTGGTGCGCGGCATCCATCCGCCGGCCCTCGACTCAGGGCTCGAACCCGCGCTGGCGACGCTCGCGTCGAGGTCGGTGATTCCGGCGACTGTACGCGTCGAGCTGCCGGCCCGTCCGCCGGCCTCGGTGGAGACGATGCTGTATTTCAGCGCCGCCGAACTGCTGACCAACGCGGGCAAGCACAGCGAGGCGTCCACGATCGCGCTGACGGTGTTGACCGACGGCGAGCGGGCGCGGCTGATCGCGACTGACGACGGACGCGGCGGGGCGCGCCTGGACGGCGAGGGCAGCGGACTGCGCGGGCTGGCCGAGCGGGTGCGCACCGTGGACGGGTACTTGGACATCGACAGTCCGCCGGGCGGCCCGACCACGATCACGATCGATGTGCCGGTGCGGCTGTGAAGTCGGGTTCCGACTGGTCGCCGGGCAACCGGAGGAGCGAGGAGAGGGGTGGAGCGGCGATGTTGGTGGTGATCGCGGAGGACACGGCGATTCTGCGCGGCGGGCTGATCGGGCTGCTGGAGGACGAGGGGCACCGGGTCGCGGCGGCGGTCGCGGACGGCGAGGCGCTGCGCGCGGCCGTGTCCGAGCACCGGCCGGACATCGTGGTCTCCGATATCCGCATGCCGCCGCGGCGCGGCGAGGCGACGCGCAACGACGAGGGCGTGCGCGCCGCGCTGGAGTTGCGGGCCGGCGATCCGCGGCTGCCGGTGTTGCTGTTCTCGCAGTACGTGGAGACGCAGTATGCCAGCAGGCTGCTGGCCGGGGGTTCGGCCGGAATCGGTTACCTGCTCAAGGAACGGGTGCTCGACGTGAAGGACTTCATCGACGCGGTGGATCGGGTGGCGTCGGGCGGCACCGCCCTGGACCCGGAGGTGGTCTCCCAACTGGTCGGCGCGAGCCGCGCGGCGTCGGTCGGCGACGTGCTCAGCCCGCGCGAACGCGACGTCATGGCCCTGATGGCGGAGGGCCGCTCGAACAGCGCGATCGCCGAGGCGTTGTTCGTGACCGAGCGCGCGGTGGAGAAGCATGTGGCGAACATCTTCACCAAGCTGGACCTGCCGGTCTCCTCCGCCGACCACCGCAGGGTGCTGGCAGTGCTGCGTTTCCTGGGCATCTGACGGCCGCCTGAAAATCCGGGCACCCGGGGTCACATACCAGACCCCTGTGTCTGCGTGAGATGGACAGCCCACCCCGGCGGCTACAGACAAAGGCGCAGCGACTACAACCAGAGCAACGCCACCAGCGCGAACGCCTGTACCAGTCCACTCACACCGGATAAGCAAGAGTCCGCCAGCGGCAGCGGCAGCGGATGACAGCATCTAGGCAATCTAGGCACGTGACGGCGACCTCTCCCGCGCACGCACCTCCTATCAGGCCCCTGCGTCCATCTGAAACGGACAACTGGACTGCGCCCCCGATCCCAACGTGCGCACACCAGACGGGCCGTAGCCCACGGACACGTAGCGGTACCCGGACTACTGACGGCGACGGCCTCAAGCGGAGCGCACCACGCATCAGCCCCCTGTGTCCGTTTCAAACGGACAACCCAGACCCGCAGCTACACGCAAACGTGCGACTGCGACTACGACTACGCCTTCTCCAGCTGCGCGAACACGAGCACGGGTCTGCTCAACCGAGAAACCTAAGTCCACAGATGCGAAGCGGTGCCCGGACTACTGGCGACGACGGCCTCAAGCAGAGCGCACCGCCTATCAGGGCACCTGTGTCCGTTTCAAACGGACAACCCGACTCCGCCATCAACAGGCACAGACGCAGCTACCACAAGCAGCTCCAGCCGCGCGAACACGAGCACCAACTCGCGCACAACGGACCAGCCGAAGCCCACCGCCACATGAAACCCAGGG
>JBOHCW010000543.1:0-6269 GCA_050725375.1 Actinocrinis sp.
CGATCATGTACGAGGGCTACGGGCCCAACGGCGTCGCGGTGCTGATCGAGTGCCTGACCGACAACCGCAACCGCGCCGCCTCCGAGGTGCGCGTCGCGATGACCCGCAACGGCGGCTCGATGGCCGACCCCGGCTCGGTCTCCTACCTGTTCGGCCGCAAGGGCCAGGTCATCGTGCCCAAGTCGGACGACATGACCGAGGACACCGTGCTGGAGGCCGTGCTCGAAGCCGGCGCCGAGGAGGTCAACGACCTGGGCGAGTCCTTCGAGGTGCTCTCCGAGCCCGGTGACCTGATCCCGGTGCGCACCGCGCTGCAGTCCGCCAAGATCGACTACGACTCGGCCGAGTCCCCGTTCATGCCCACCATGCAGGTGCAGCTGGACGAAGAGGGCGCGCGCAAGATCTTCAAGCTGATCGACGCCCTCGAAGACAGCGATGACGTGCAGAACGTCTTCGCCAACTTCGACGTCTCCGACGAGATCATGGCCAGGCTAGACGAAGAGTAGACGTCGTAGCGGAGTCGCTCGGGCGTTGTAGACACGCTTCTCGTATGTATGCCGATCGGCCGGGGATATACTCAACACAGGGTTCCCGGTCGATTGGAGTGACGTATGTCCAAGACCCTCATCGACATTGATGACAATCTGCTCGCCGAGGCTGCCGTAGCGGTCGGCACCCACACGAAGAAGGACACGGTCACACAGGCTCTGCAACACGTCGTCGAGGAGGCGCGGACCAGGCGCCGAGAGGCGCGTCTAGAGCTTCAGCGCATGGCTGACGAGGGTGGCTTCCACTTCGAACGATACGAAGAGCTCGACAAGTGAGCTTTCTCATCGACACCAGCGCCCTGATCCGCGTCGCTCGTGGACAGGTCGCAGAAGAGTGGAATGAACTGATCGATCGCGGGCTCGTCAGCATCTGCGACCCGGTCTTGGCGGAGACATTGAACATCGCCGACGCCAAGCAGTACGAAGCCACGAAGGAGCGGCTGGCGCGGACGTATCCCTGGGTGCCGTTGCCGGACGACGGATGGGACATCATCTGGTCGATGGGGTCCGAGCTCGCGAAGCACAGCGTTCACCAGGCTCTCTCGGTCGCGGACTACCTCATCGCGGCGACTGCGGTCAAACGAGGTCTGACCATCCTCCACGAGGACCGGGATTTCGAGACCGCGTCGCGCTACGTCCCGATGGTGCGGCAGCAACGCATCAGCGAACCGCCGCCGGCCGACCTCCCATGAGAGTCCTCGGCGTGGACCCGGGCCTGACGCGTATGGGCGTCGGCGTGGTGGAAGGGCGTATCGGTGCGCCATTACACATGGTGGCCGCCGGCGTCGTGCGTACGCCTGCGGACGAGCCGATCCACCGGCGGCTGCTGTCCATCGACGAGCAGATCGAGCAGTGGCTCGACGAATACACGCCGGACGCGGTCGCCGTGGAGCGGATGTTCGCCCAGGAAGGCGTTCGTACGATCATGGGCACGGCGCAGGCCGCCGGGGTCGCGATGGTCGCGGCGGCGCGGCGTGGGTTGCCCGTTGCGATGCATACGCCGAGTGAGGTCAAGGCGGCCATCACCGGCAATGGACGCGCGCAGAAGGACCAGGTCGCGGCGATGGTCGTGCGCGTGCTGAAGTTGAGCGAGGCGCCCAAGCCGGTTGACGCGACCGACGCGCTGGCCCTTGCGATCTGCCACGTGTGGCGCGGGGGAGCGGCGGACCGGATCGCCGAGGCGCTCGAACGCCAGGGAGTGTCCGTGCCCTCCGGTAACGTGCCGATGCACAGGGAACGTGGACGGCGGAAGGGCGGCTTCAGATGAACACGGCACGGACCGGTACGCCGTGATCGCCTTCGTCGAGGGCGAGGTGGACGCGCTCGCTCCGGACGCCGCCGTGGTCAAGGTCGGCGGCATCGGCCTGTTGGTGCATTGCGCGCCTGGGACGCTGGCCGAGCTGACGATCGGTCAGAAGGCCCGGCTGGCCACGTCCTTGATCGTGCGTGAGGATTCGCTGACCCTCTACGGGTTCGCCGACGACGACGAGCGCACCGTCTTCGAGCTCTTGCAGACCGCCAGCGGCGTCGGACCGCGCGTCGCGCAGGCGATGCTCGCCACGCATCGGCCGGACACGCTGCGCACGATCTTCGCCACCCAGGACGCCAAAGCCCTGACGCTCGTGCCCGGCATCGGGCCGAAAGGCGCGCAGAAGCTGCTGATCGAGCTCAAGGGCCGGCTCGGCGCGCCGTCCGGCGGGTCCGCGCGGGTGAACGGTTCCGGCGGCGCGAGCGCCGCTCCCGGCGTGACGCCCTGGCGCGGCCAGCTGCTCGAAGCGCTCACCGGCCTGGGCTGGACCGCCCGCGACGCCGAGTCCGCGCTGGCCGAGGTCGAGCCGCTCGCGGCCGAGGCGGAGGCGCGCGGCGAGAACCCGCAACTGCCGGTGCTCCTGCGCGCGGCGCTGCGCAGCCTCAAGCGATAGACGCACGCGCACACGAAAGCAGGAGTGCACGCGTAATACGCGTTGGGCGGCACTCGTTAAGCAATAATCGTGAACCGAGTGGAGGACGGGCACAGGCATGGCGGAGGACCAGCGGCTGATGGACGCGGGCTCGGACAACGACGAGCGCGCCGCCGAGGCCGCGCTGCGCCCCAAGTCCCTCGTCGACTTCGTCGGCCAGCGCAAAGTGCGCGAACAGCTCGAACTCGTGCTGCACGCCGCCAAGGGCCGGGGCACCACGCCCGACCACATCCTGCTGGCCGGACCGCCGGGACTGGGCAAGACCACCCTGGCGATGATCATCGCGGCGGAGCTGGGCGTGCCGCTGCGGATCACCTCGGGACCGGCCATCCAGCACGCCGGCGACCTGGCCGCCATCCTGTCCTCGCTGGCCGAGGGCGAGGTGCTGTTCCTCGACGAGATCCACCGGATGTCCCGGCCCGCCGAGGAGATGCTGTACATGGCGATGGAGGACTACCGGGTCGACGTCATCGTCGGCAAGGGTCCGGGCGCCACCGCCATCCCGCTGGAACTTCCACCGTTCACTCTGGTCGGCGCCACCACCCGGTCCGGGCTGCTGCCCGCTCCGCTGCGCGACCGGTTCGGCTTCACCGGGCACATGGAGTTCTACGAGCCCGAGGACCTGGAACGGGTCGCGCACCGCTCCGCGCGGCTGCTCGGCGTGCACATCGAGACCGAGGGCGCGGCCGAGATCGCCTCGCGCTCGCGCGGCACCCCGCGCATCGCCAACCGGCTGCTGCGCCGCGTACGCGACTTCGCGCAGGTAAGAGGGGACGGACGGGTTACCCTCGACGCCGCGCGCGCCGCGCTGGAGGTATACGAGGTCGACGAACGCGGACTCGACCGGCTCGACCGCGCCGTACTGGGCGCGTTGTTACGGCTGTTCAACGGCGGACCGGTCGGCCTGTCCACGCTCGCGGTCGCCATCGGCGAGGAGACCGACACCGTCGAGGAGGTGGCCGAGCCGTTCCTGGTGCGCCAGGGGCTGCTCGCCCGCACCCCGCGCGGCCGGATCGCCACCGCCGCGGCCTGGGCGCACCTGGGGGTGCCGATGCCCGCCCAGTCGGCCGCCGCGCAATGGAGCCAGGTCCTGCCTGGGCAGACCGGTCAGGTCGGCCGCGGCTCCGGCCAGGCCGGCCTTTTCGGCGAGGATTCCGACTCGCAGTGATCAAGCAATGACGTCCGCGCGGCGGCCCGTATACCGTAATCGGGCACTGCTAAAGGCCAACGGTGACCAAGCTGTGGCCAGCTGTCATTGTTTCGTGCGGGTATGAGCGCATAGACTCCGCGTGACCTGGAGTGCCTGCGCGCTCCGCGCAGACGACCGCCACCGCGTCGAATCGCGGGACGGTCCCGAAAGAACAGCCGATAAATCGTGAGCCTTTTGCTGATCTACATCGTCGTCATCGGCGGCATCTTCATCTTCATGACCAGCCGCGGCAATCGCAAGCGGCAGACCAAGGCGTCGCAGCTGCAGGACGCGATGACGCTCGGCGCGCACGTGCGCACGATCGGCGGCCTGGTCGGCGAAGTCGTGGAGATCACCGACGAGAACGTGGTCGTCGAGACCACTCCGGGGGTCAAGCTCAAGTTCGTCAAGTCGGCGATCGCCGGGGTCATCCCGCCGGAGGAGCCCGAGGCCGAGTCGGACGAGGACGCCGAGACCGAGGTCGACGAGGACGGCGCCGAGCAGGCGCAGGCCGTCGAGGCCGAGGACGAGGCGGAGCCGGCGGACGAGGTCCCGGCGGCGCACGCCGAGGCCGGGGACGAGGCGCTGCAAGCCGCGTCCAAGAGCTAGTTCGCCCCCGCCGCGTCAGGGCACGCCCGGTCCGTCCGGGCGCTGTGGCGCGCGCGGGTACGCCGGACGGTGCGCGACCGTCCCAAGCACGGCCACCGGGATTCGCCCGGCCGCCTCCGCTGTCCGAGCGGTCGCGGCGGCGCGTCCCGCACGACCGTGTCGGACCGCATTAGACACAGGAGAAGTGCAACGTGGCTGCGAGGAAATCCCGGAGCGGCAGGCGCTCCGGGGCGCGTGGGTGGGTGGCCAACGGCGGAGCCGGGCAGTCACCCAGCAGGCCGCTGGCGTTCTTGGCGCTGCTGGTCGTGGCCCTCTACGCCTCGATGTTCGGCACGAACCACCTCAAGCCCCAGCTGGCGATCGACCTGGCCGGCGGGACCAGCGCGGTCTTCAGCGCCAGCCCCGCGCCCGGCTCGAAGGCGGGCATCCCGCCCGGAGCGCTGGGCACAGCGGTCAGCATCATGAGCAAGCGGGTCAACGCGTTCGGCGTCTCCGAGGCCCAGGTCTCGCAGCAGGGCTCGAACACGATCCAGGTCGAGATCCCGGGCCACAACTCGCAGGCGCTGGTCGACCAGATCGGCCAGACCGCGCTGCTGTACTTCCGCCCGGTGCTCACCTCCGCGGCCGCGACCACGATGACCACCAAGCCGACGGCCACGCCCGGCCCGACCTCGTCCGCCTCGCCGGCGGCCACCGGCTCCGCGAGCGCGAAGGCGTCGTCGTCCGCGAGCACCCCGTCCGCCACCGCCAAGGCCTCCGGCCAGGCCCAGAAGCTGACCACGCTGCACGACGCGGCCGGCTCCGCCAGCCCTAACGCGTCCGCGAACGCGTCGGGCTCGCCCGCCGCCTCCAACTCCGCCGCGGCCAGCCCGACCCCGACGCCCACCTCGGCCGCCGACGCCGCCGCGACCGCCTCCGAGTCCAAGGCCCAGGCCGCCTTCACGGCGCTGAACTGCGTGAACAAGACCTCGACGAAGGCCGCCTCCGAGGCGCTTCCGACGGACTACATCGCCAGCTGCGACAAGGACAACACCGCCAAGTACCTGCTCGGCCCGTCCCTGGTCTCCGGTACCGACGTGACCAGCGCCTCCGCCGTCCCGGTGACCGTCAGCGGCACTCCGACCGGCTCGTGGCAGATCAACCTGACCTTCGACGCCAAGGGCACCAGCGAGTTCTCCACCGCCACCCAGGCGCTGTTCAACGAGTCGCAGAGCGGCAAGGGCAGCGGCCAGTTCGCCATCGTGCTCGACGGCGTGGTGGAGTCCGCCCCGACCGTGCAGTCCGCGATCACCGGCGGCCAGGCGCAGATCACCGGATCCTTCTCCCAGTCGCAGTCCGACGACCTGGCCACCATCCTGAACTACGGCGCGCTGCCGCTGAAGTTCGACGTCTCGCAGGTCTCGATCGTCTCGCCGACCCTCGGCGGGCACGAGTTGAGCGGAGGCCTGCTGGCCGGCGCGGTCGGCCTGGCACTGGTCTTCCTGTACGTGATCTTCTACTACCGGGGCCTGGCCGCGATCGCCATCAGCAGCCTGGCCACGGCCGCGGCGCTGACCTACGCCTTCGCGGTGCTGCTCGGCCCGCTGATGGGCTTCACGCTCTCGCTCGCGGGCGTGGCCGGTCTGATCGTGGCCATCGGTATCACCGCGGACTCGTTCGTCGTGTTCTTCGAACGACTACGAGACGAGGTGCGTGAAGGCCGCACACTGCGTACAGCC
Source organism: Actinocrinis sp. (assembly GCA_050725375.1). Lineage (GTDB taxonomy): Bacteria > Actinomycetota > Actinomycetes > Streptomycetales > Catenulisporaceae > Actinocrinis. The sequence goes on from JBOHCW010000543.1 coordinate 6,026, forward strand.
GTCGAGCACGGATGGACCCGCGCCCGGCGCACGATCGTGGCCTCGGACTTCGTGTCCTTCCTCGCCGCGGCGGTGCTGTACCTGATGTCGATCGGCTCGGTAAAGGGCTTCGCGTTCACCCTGGGCCTGACCACCGTGATCGACATCGTCGTGGTCTTCCTGTTCACCAAGCCGCTGATCACCCTGGCCGCCCGTAGCGAGTTCTTCGGCGGCGGGCACAAGTGGTCCGGCCTCGACCCGGAGC
>JBOHCW010000544.1:0-4408 GCA_050725375.1 Actinocrinis sp.
GGGTGCGGGTTCTGCTATCAGCTACGGCGTGGTGCAGGTCACCGGCGTGATGGTGAAGACTGCGGGCATGGAGTTCTTCTGCTACCACCGCGACCGGCCCGGCTCCCTCGCGTTGCGCGAGGAAATGCTGGAGGAGCACTGGTCCTACATGGACCGGTTCGCGCAGCGGATGATCGCCCGGGGGCCGACGCTCGCCGACGACGGCGACACGCCCACCGGCAGCGTCCACATCCTCGGCCTGCCCGATCCCGCCGCCGTCCGCGCGTTCGCCTTTGACGAGCCGACCTACCAGGCCGGGATGTACCGGGACGTGCTGCTGCGGAGGTGGCGCAACACGCTGGGGCGCACCATGTGGGACTTCGCCGGTGGACGTAGCGGCGGCAGGCGCTTTCTGGTGCTCGGCCTCGGCGCGGGAGAGCCTGCCGATCTCGCCGTGCCGGATGACCGGGACGGTCTGGACCTGATCGCCTACGGGCCGTTGCTGTCCGACGACGGCGCCGTCTGGCTGGGCACGGCGGCATTGCTGCGGGCGCCGGACCGGGACACGGCACGCACCGTCCTCACCGCGGGCCGGTACGCCGACATCGAGGTGCACAACTGGCAGTTCGGCGGACGAGAGTAAGGACGCTGGCATTGGCGCCGCCATGAAGCCGGGTACGGCGCGGGTATCCACATCGAGGGCTGACACGCGCTGACCTCGTACAGACGAGACGCACAGGCGAGCTGCGCGAGACACCTGCGGCGCGAGACACTGCGACACAAGACATGCGGCGGCGGACGCCGGGACATCCCATCCCGGCGTCCGCTGCTTCTGTGTTTGTGTTGGGTTGACGGTTGCATTCCCAACTTCGGGTAACCGGATCGTTGACTGACCACATACTCGGGTGTAAACAATGCAAAGACAACATCGATGGGCGGTGAACCAACATCATGTACGCCGAGGAACGCCAGCAGGCCATTCTGGCCAAGGCGCGCGCGCACGGCCGGGTCGACGTGGTCGGGCTGGCCAACGAGCTGGCGGTGACCACCGAGACCGTGCGGCGCGACCTGACCGTGCTGGAGCGGGCCGGTGTGGTGCGGCGGGTGCACGGCGGCGCGATCCCGGTCGAGCGGCTCGGCTTCGAACCCGCGGTGGCCACCCGCGACGCGGTGATGACCGCCGAGAAGGAGCGCATCGCCAAGGCGGCGCTGGCCGAACTGCCCGACGAGGGCTCGGTGATCATCGACGCCGGGACCACCACCGGACGGCTGGTCGAGGTGCTGCCGGCCGACCGCGAGCTGACCGTCGTGGTCAACTCCCCCGCGCTGGCCACCAACCTGGCCACCCGGGCGAACCTCACGGTCCTGCTCCTCGGCGGGCGGGTGCGCGGCCGGACGCTCGCGACCGTGGACGAGTGGTCGCTCGCGCCGCTGTCCCAGCTGTGCGTCGACGTCGCGTTCATGGCCACCAACGGCGTGTCCACGGCGCACGGGCTGACCACCCCCGACCTGGCCGAGGCCGCCGTCAAGCGCGCGATGATCGGCGCGGCCCGGCGCACCGTGCTGCTGACCGACCACACCAAGTTCGGCAACGACTGCCTGGCCCGGTTCGCGAGCATCTCAGCCGTCGACGCCCTGATCACCGACTCAGGCCTCGATGACGACACGGCCGGCGACTTCGAGCAGTGCGGCGTGCGGGTGGTGCGCGCGTGATCGTGACCCTGACCCTCAACCCCAGCCTGGACCGCACGCTGGAGGTCGACACGCTGGAGCGCGGCGAGGTCGTCCGCGCCGCGTCGGTACACCTGGACCCCGGCGGCAAGGGCGTGAACGTCGCCCGGGCGCTGCTGGCCAACGGCATCGGCTCGCGCGCGGTCATCCCGTGCGGCGGCGCGGACGGCGACCAGCTGGTCCTGCTGCTGGCCGAGGAGTCGGTGCCCGCGATCGCGGTACCCATCGGCAGCCGCACCCGCTCGAACGTCACCCTGGTCGAGCGCGACGGCGCCGTCACCAAGGTCAACGAGCCGGGCGCGGCGCTGACCGCCGCGGAGTTCGACGCGGTGGCCGCCGCCGTGCTCGGCTGCGCGGGCACCGCGGACTGGGTCGTGATGTGCGGCAGCCTGCCGCCGGCCGTGCCCGTCGACGTGTACGCCGGGCTCACCGAGCAGTTCACGGCGGCGGGCATCCGGGTCGCCGTCGACACCAGCGGACCGGCCCTGCTCTGCGCGCTGACCGCCGGCCCCGACCTGGTCAAGCCGAACCGCGAGGAGCTGGCCGAGGCGGTCGGCGCCCCGCTGCCGGCGCTCGGCGACGTGATCGAGGCGGCCCAAAGTCTCAGGGCCCTGGGAGCCGGCGCGGTACTGGCCAGCCTCGGCGCCGAGGGCGCGCTGCTGGTGGACCAGGACGGCGTGCTGCTGGCTCAGGGCACGCAGATCGAGCCGCGCAGCACGGTCGGCGCCGGGGACGCGATGCTGGCCGGCTTCATCGCCGCCGGCGCGCGCGGCGAGAGGGCGCTGACCGAGGCCGTGGCCTGGGGCGCGGCGGCCGTCTCGCTTCCCGGCAGCCGGATGCCGGGACCCGGCGACATCAGCCGGGACGGCATCCGGCTGGTGCGCGAGCCCGGCGCGAGACCGGCCTCCGGCGTGCTCAGCGGCGCAGACCACTGACCCGCCACCCGAGCCGGGCCGGGGGCGGCGAGGTCCGCGAATCCGTGGCCGCCCCCGTCCCGATTACAACAACAGCCTGACAATAATAAGTGAATTGATATCCACACACACAGCTCCACAGTACGGCTCCACCGCACGGCTCCACCGCACCGCACTCGGCACCTTTGCGAGGCTCGACACCCACGACACAGGCCGTCTCTGTCAAGGAGGACGACATGGCCATGGCCTATACGCCGCAGCCCACCGGAACCGGGCTGCGCGCATCAGTACAGAAATTCGGCAGCTTCCTCGCCGCGATGGTGATGCCGAACATCGGCGCCTTCATCGCCTGGGGCCTGATCACCGCCCTGTTCATCCCGACCGGCTGGCTGCCGAACGCGCGGTTCGGCGAGCTGGTCACTCCGATGATCTCGTACCTGCTGCCGCTGCTGATCGGCTACACCGGCGGCCGGGCCATCCACGGCCAGCGCGGCGCGGTGGTCGGCGCGATCGCCACGACCGGCGTGATCGTCGGCTCCAGCGTGCCGATGTTCCTCGGCGCGATGATCGCCGGGCCGCTGGCCGCGTACATCCTCAAGCAGTTCGACAAGCTGATCGAGGACCGGGTGCGCACCGGCTTCGAGATGCTGGTGGACAACTTCTCGCTCGGCATCATCGGCGGCGGGCTGGCCCTGTTCGGCGACTGGGGCATCGGCCCGGTGGTCAACCACATCACCACCTGGGCCGGCAACGGCGTGCAGACGCTGGTCAACCACCACCTGCTGCCCCTGTCCTCGGTCCTGATCGAACCGGCGAAGGTGCTGTTCCTCAACAACGCGATCAATCACGGCGTGCTCGACCCGCTGGGCGTGAACCAGTCGCTGCACAGCGGCAAGTCCATCCTGTTCATGCTGGAGAGCAACCCCGGCCCCGGCCTGGGCATCCTGGTCGCCTACCTGCTGTTCGGCCCGCGCAGGCTGCGCCCGAGCGTGCCGGGCGCGATCGTGATCCAGTTCCTCGGCGGCATCCACGAGATCTACTTCCCGTACGTGCTGATGAAGCCGCGGCTGATCCTCGCCGCGATCTGCGGCGGCGCGGCCGGCGTCGGCTGGTTCGAGGCCACCGGCGCCGGACTGGTCGCCTCCCCCTCGCCGGGCAGCATCTTCGCCTACGCGGCCGAGACCCCGCGCGGCGGCTACTTCCCGGTGTTCGCCGGAGTGCTGATCGCGGCGGCGGTGTCCTTCGCCGTCAGCGCCCTGCTACTCGGGTTCGGACGCGGCGAGAAGCCCGAGGCCGACAGCGGCGACGGCGCGGCCGAAGCCGAGACCAAGGCCCCTGAGACCGCATCCGCCACCACGACCACGACCACCCCCGAGAACGCCGACCGTCCCGCCGGAGCCGTCCTGGCCCGCGACGCGGCGGCCGGGGAGGCATGATTCAGATGACTGCGATCAACGCGGCCGACGTCCACAAGATCATCGTTGCCTGCGACGCGGGCATGGGCAGCAGCGTGATGCTGGCCGCCCAGCTGCGCAAGCAGCTCAAGAAGTTCCCGGTCACGGTCGAACACTCGCCGGTGGCCGAGATCCCGGCGGACGCGGACCTGGTGGTCTGCCACCAGGGGCTGGCCGACCGGGCGCGCGCGGTGGCCGGGTCCAAGCCGGTGGTGCCGTTCCAGATCTTCCTCGGCGACCCGGCCGTGGAGGCGATCCTCAAAGCCATCAAGACAGGCGGCGTCATCAATGTCTGATGACGGCGGGGTCGGGCGGGGCGCGGACGCGCGA
>JBOHCW010000545.1:0-2429 GCA_050725375.1 Actinocrinis sp.
GACGTCGGCACGCTGGACCGTTACCAGCGCGCGCGCGAGACGCTCGCCCGTACCCAGCATCGTGACGCGCAGTCAGAGCCCCGGCGTCCCGCCGCTGATTGACGCGAGACGTTCTCCGAGCGGCGCACGGCGCACGCCGACGCGGCCGTCCGCGCCGTGAGCACTCCGAAACGGGATCAAACGCCGTCTTACTCTTACGGTTGTCCGACCGGACCATCCCGCCTGCATACGATTCGATTCGTGCATTAGTGTCGTGCTCATGCCGCGCCGTCGTACCGTCACGCTCACCCTGTCTGGAGTTCTGCTGGCCGCCTTCGGCGCTGGCGCCTACGCCCAGTCGGTGCCTTACACGGAGATGACGCCCGGACCGACGTTCGACACGCTCGGCTCGTATCAGGGCACGCCGCTGATCACCATCTCCGGCACCCCGACGTACAAGACCGCCGGTGAACTGCGCATGGTGACGGTCGGCGTGTCGTCCGAGGACTACCGGATGCCGCTGGGCACGGCGATAGCGGACTGGCTTAATTCCGGTCGGGCGATCGTGCCCAAGGAGACGATCTACCCGCCCAACACCACCCAGCAGCAGAGCGAGCAGCAGAACGCGGTCGAGTTCACCGACTCGCAGGACAGCGCGATCACCGCCGCCCTGGCCCAGCTCGGGGTGAAGCCCAACGGCAGCGAGATCATCGTCGGCTCGGTGCTCTCGGGCAGCCCCTCCGACGGCCAGCTGCAGCCCGGCGACGTGATCAAGTCCATCGACGGCACCGCGATCACCACCGGCGGCGACACCGGTTCGACCGCCGTGCAGACGGCGATCCAGAAGGTGACGCCGGGTCAGAAGGTCACCGTCGACATCAGCCGGACCGGCAAGGACAAGACCCTGGCCGTCGGCACGATGAAGAACGACAAGGGCAAGGCCGCCGTCGGTATCACCGTGGAGTCCGAGAACACCTACCCGTTTACGGTCAACCTGCAGCTCAACGGAGTGGGCGGCCCGAGCGCCGGCATGATGTTCGCGCTCGGCATCATCGACGAGCTGACCCCCGGCGGCGGCCTGACCGGCGGCAGGGTCATCGCGGGCACCGGCACGATCGACGCCACCGGCAAAGTCGGCGCGATCGGCGGCATCCAGATGAAGACGCTGGGCGCCCGCCGCGACCACGCGACGGTCTTCCTGGCCCCGGCCGACAACTGCGCCGAAGCCAAGGCGAACCTGCCGGCCGGCCTGGAACTGATCAAGGTGAACACGCTCAAGGACGCCCTCAACGCACTGGCGGACCTCCGCAGCGGCAAGACCCCGCCCAGCTGCTGATGTCGCGCGTACGCCACGCGTGCGGCCCACACGTACCCCATCGCGCTTGACCGGACGCGCCGTCTCCAACCACCTGACGGCGCGTCAAGCACGTGAGCGTCGCCTAGTCCTTCAACGTCTGCGCTAACGCATCCGCCAGATGCGGCACGAGATTCGGACCGGACAGCACCTCGTCGTCCTTGTCCCGGGTCCGCAGGCGCAGCGCACAGTCCCGCGACCCGTCGCGCAGCACGCCGACCGCGATCCGCACTTCCTGCCGCTGCGGGTGCGCGGCGGCCCAGGCGTCCAGGTCCACGCCCGAGTCCTCGTCCGGCATCGCGGCCTCGGCGTCCGGCGGCAGCATGACCCGCTCGACCACCAGCGCGGCCCCGGTCACCGTGTCGGGCCACCCGATCCCGGCCAGCGCCTCGTCGAGCGCCTTGCCGCCAGGGAAGCCCTCCTGCTCGATCGAGGTGTACGAGCGCATCGGCGCCAGCCCGTCCACCTCCACGGTCTCCGGCGCCAGCGCGGCGGCCAGCCGCGGCTCGGCCCGGATCAGTTCGCCGGTGTCGGCCAGCGCGAACAGTCGCGGCCCCTGGTCCCACCCGGCTCGGGCGACGTGTTGCTCCAGCTCGATCAGCGACTGCGTCAGCGCGGTATCGGTCGGCGCGCCGCCGGCGGGCGTGCCATTCGTGTCGGTCGCGGGCTTGTCCATGAGCCCATTCTCCCCGACCCCGAACCACCCTCCAACCAATCGATTTGCATTCGCGGCGGCCTTCGACCTAAAGTAGAGACACACCGACGCGGGGTGGAGCAGCTCGGTAGCTCGCTGGGCTCATAACCCAGAGGTCGCAGGTTCAAATCCTGTCCCCGCTACACAGGTAAGAGGCCCTTCCGGGAAACCGGAAGGGCCTCTTACATTGCGCTTAGTCTCGGAATGAGTCACGAGACAGTTCGTCGACCTCGTCATCGCCGTCCGGGCCGTGCGCGCCCGGGAGGATCAGCCGGGCCACCGTCTCCGCCGACTCCCGGTCGATCGTGAACACGCCCGGTGGACCGACGACGACGTGGTCGATGTCGGATCCGCTTCGCAATTGGGCTGACGGCAGCACGCCCCAACCATCGCGCCGCAGCC
>JBOHCW010000546.1:0-3454 GCA_050725375.1 Actinocrinis sp.
CCGCCCGGCTGCTGCTCACCTCGCGTCAGGGTCCTGACGATTCACGCGCCGCCGACTCGGTCGCGAGCCTCACCGCGCTCGGCGCCGAGGCCGAAGTAGTAGCCTGCGACGTCGCGGACGCCGACGCGTTGGCCGCGCTGCTCGGCGGCATCGCGGCGGACCGGCCGCTGCGCGGCGTCGTGCACTGTGCGGGAGTGCTGGACGACGGCGTGATCGCGCTGCTGACGCCCGAGCGGCTGGCGCGCGTGCTGAGCCCGAAGGCCGCGGGCGCCTGGAACCTGCACCGGCTGACCGCCGACGTGCCGCTCGACCTGTTCCTGCTGGTCTCCTCGGCCGCCGGTGTCGCGGGCAGCGCGGGCCAGGGCAACTACGCGGCGGCCAACGCGTTCCTCGACCAGCTCGCCCACCATCGCAGGGCACTGGGGCTCGCGGCCACGTCCGTGTCGTACGGCGTCTGGGCCGGCGAAGGCTTGGCCGCCGGACACGCCGATCCGGCGCGGATGGCTGCGCGCGGCCTCAGATCCCTGACACCGGATCAGGGCTGCGCGTTGACCGGCCTGGCGCTGGGCCGCCGCGCTGCGCACCTGGTGGCCTGGAATCTGAACCCGGCCCGCCTGCGCGACACGTTCCGACGCGAGGGCGACACACCTGCGCTGTGGCGCTCGCTCCTGCCCGCGCCGCGCGCGCAGAGCTCGGCCGGCGAACTGGCCGAACGGCTCGCCCGGCTGCCCGAAGCGCAGCGCGCCGAGCGGGTGCTCGCGCTCGTGCGCGAGGAGATCTCCCGCGCCCTCGGCCTGCGCTCGCCCGACGCGATCCGCCCCGACCAGCCGCTGCGCGACCTCGGCATGGACTCGGTGATGGCCGTCGAGCTGCGCAACCGGATCGGGGCGCGGATCGGCGCCCGCCTGTCCGCGACCCTGCTGTTCGACCATCCGACCGCGGCCCGGCTGACGGAGTATCTGCTGCGCACCGCGCTGGCCGTGGACGCAGCCGCGTCCCGGCACGGCACGGCGAGGTCTGGCGTGGCGGCGACCACGCGTACCCGCGCCGGCTCGGACATCAACGCCGGCACCGACGAGCCGATCGCCGTGATCTCGATGGCCTGCCGCCTGCCTGGCGGCGTGACCGATCCCGATGGCCTTTGGCGGCTGTTGGCCGAGGGGCGCGACGCGGTCGGCCCGTTCCCGGCGCACCGATGGGATGTCGAATCGCTCTACGACCCCGACCCGGACGCGCCGGGCAAGGCCTACGCGCGCGAGGGCGGATTCCTGGGCGAGATCGATGCCTTCGACGCGGCCTTCTTCGGGATCGCGCCGCGCGAGGCGGCGGCGATGGACCCGCAGCAGCGGCTGCTGCTGGAGACCGCATGGGAGGCGTTGGAGCGGGCCGGTATCGTGCCCGGCGACCTGTCCGGCAGCGCGACCGGCGTGTATGTGGGCATGTTCGGCAGCGATTATCTGTCCGGATCGCGGCTAGACCGGCTGGACGGCTACTACGGAACCGGCTCGGCGCTCAGCGTCGCGTCCGGAAGGCTCGCTTACACGCTCGGACTGCAGGGCCCGGCGCTGACCGTGGACACCGCCTGCTCGTCCTCGCTGGTCGCGGCGCACCTCGCGGCGAACGCGCTGCGCTCGGACGAGTGCGATCTCGCGCTGGTCGGCGGCGTCACGTTGATGGTCACGCCGCAGACCTTCGTCGAGTTCAGCCGGCTGCGCGGGCTGTCCCCTGACGGCCGCTGCAAGTCCTTCGCGGACGGCGCGGACGGCGCCGGTTGGGCCGAGGGCGCCGGGATGCTAGTGCTCAAGCGGCTGTCCGACGCGCGCCGGGACGGCGACGAGGTACTGGCGGTGCTGCGCGGCAGCGCGGTCAACCAGGACGGCCGCAGCCAGGGCCTCGCGGCGCCGAACGGGCCCGCGCAGCAGCGGGTGATCCGGCGCGCGCTGGAGCTGTCCGGGCTCGAACCGTCAGACCTCGACTATGTCGAGGCGCACGGCACCGGCACCACGCTGGGCGACCCGATCGAGGCGAACGCGCTGGCCGGGGTCTTCGGGCCGGGGCGCCCGGCCGACCGGCCGCTGCGCCTGGGCTCGCTCAAGTCGAACCTCGGCCATCTCCAGGCCGCGGCCGGGGTCGCCGGGTTGATCAAGGTCGTGCTCGCCCTGCAGCACGGGACCCTGCCATGCACCCTGCACAGCCAGACGCCGAGCCGGCACGTGGACTGGGACAGCAGCGGTCTGCACTTGCTGCACGAGGCCGAGCCCTGGCCGCTGGACGCGGGCGGCCGGCCGCGCCGGGCCGGCGTCAGCGCGTTCGGGATCAGCGGCACGAACGCGCACGTGATCGTGGAGGAGGCACCGCGGACACCCGCCGACTCGACCGCGCACCCGTCACCCGGCGAAGGCGAGCAGCCGCACGTCAGGCGGCTGACTACCGTGTCAGGATACGATGATACTGCGTTGCGGGCGCAAGCCGCGCGGCTCGCGGACTTCGTCGAGAGCTCACCCGGTTTTGACAATGCACTGGTACTTGACGACCTGGCGGGTACCCTGGCCAGGCACCGGAGCCATTTCGAGCGCCGTGCGGTGGTGTCCGCGGCCGACCGCGCCGAGTTGCTCGCCGGATTGCGGGACGTGGCGGGTGGCCTGGCGCCGACCAGCCGCCAACCGCGCGCGGGCTCCGCCGCGTTGGTATCGGGCGCGCGGGAGTTGCCGGCCGGCAAGGTCGCGTTCGTCTTCCCCGGGCACGGCGGACAGTGGCGGGGCATGGGCGTGCGGCTGCTGGCTGAATCAGCGGCCTTCCGTGCAGAGATCGAACGCTGCGATGCCGCGATCCGGCGGCAGGCCGGCTGGTCCGTCCTCGATGTCTTACGCGGCGGGACCGATGCGCCTGACGTGCAGCGTACCGAGATCCTGCAACCGACGCTGTTCGCGTTCAACGCCGCGCTCGCCGCCGCGTGGCGCGCGCTCGGCGTGCAGCCGGACGCCGTCGTCGGTCACAGTCTCGGCGAGATCGCGGCGGCGTACAGCGGCGGACTGCTGTCCCTCGACACCGCGGCGGCCGTGGTGACGCGCCGCGCAGACGTGACCGGACCGCTGGCCGGACAGGGCGGCCTGCTGTCCGTCGATCTGCCGCCCGAGCAGGTCGAAGCGCTACTGGCCGCGAACGGCTATGCGGGCCGCCTGGTCATCGCGGCCTACAACCACAGCCGGTCGACAGCCGTGTCAGGGGACACCGATTCCCTCGCCGAGCTGGGACGGTACCTTGACGAGCGCGGCGTGACCGCGCGTGCGCTGTCCACCGCGTTCGCCTCGCACAGCCCGCGCATGGACGTCGTACGCAATGAACTGCTGAGCGCGCTAGACGGTGTGAGCGGCGTGGACGCGGACGTTGCGATGTACTCGACCGTCCTGGCTGAGCCGGTTCGCGGCGCCGGCCTCGACGCAGAGTACTGGTA
>JBOHCW010000547.1:0-5338 GCA_050725375.1 Actinocrinis sp.
GGCGAAGCCCTCGCCAACGCGCCGATCCTGCGTCCCCGGACGACGCCGGTCATCGTGAAGAGCGGACCGTCCGTCACATCAGCGTCCGCACTCACCCCGGTCGACCGCGATCGACAGGGCACGACGAAGACAGCCGGCCGTGAGCTGGCCCGCCCCTCGCACCGCGGCGCGCACGCGCCCGAGGAGAGTCAGGCCCCTTCGACCGAGAACCGCGTGCTGTACGGCCTGGCCACCTCACCGCTGCTGGCCGCCGGACTGCTCAAGGCGCTGGGCCGACACCGCCGCCGCCAGCTGTGGAACCGGGTCTTCGGCCGCCGGCCGGTCACCCCGAACGGCGACGGCGCGGTCGCCGAGGAATCGATCCGGGTCGGCGCGGGCGAAGTCGAGGTCTGGTTCCTCGACCTCGCGCTGCGCGGCCTGTCCGCCGGCCTGGCCGAGCGCGGCCAGACGGTGCCCGGCGCGTACGCGGTCCGGCTGCGCGACGAAGGCGTCGAACTGCTGCTCAACAAGGCGGTCGCGCCCGACGACCCGGACACCGTGCACCCGCCGGCGCCCTGGTTCCTCGCCCCCGACGGCCGCTCGTGGAACTTCCCGCGCCCCGGCATCGTCGACGTCGACGCGCACGCCGCGCACCGCCGCTTCGCGCCGTACCCCGGCCTGGTCACCATCGGCGGTCAGGGCACTGACAGGGTCATGATCGACCTCGAAGAGGCCCGCGGACTGATCGGCCTGGACGGCCCGGCCGAGGCGCGCCGCGCGATACTCGCCGCCCTCGCCGTCGAGCTGGCGACCAACTCGTGGTCGGACCGGATGACCGTCACCCTGGTCGGCTTCCCCGGCGACCTCACGCCGCTGGCCCCGGCGCGCGTACGGCACGTGCGCACCCTCGACGAGATCCTGCCCAGCCTGGAGACCGAGGCCGGCGAGCGCGCCAAGGCGCTGTCCGCGGCCGGGCTCGAATCAGTGCTCGACGGACGCTCGCGAGTCAACCAGGCCGGCTCGTTCCCGCCGCACTTCGTCCTGGTCTCCGAGCCGCCACACGACGCGATCCTCGCCCGGCTCGCCGCCGTCGCCACCACCGCCGCGCGCGTCGGCCTCGGCTTCGTCGTCGCGGGCGACGTGGTCGGCGCGACCTGGCAGCTGACCGTCAACTCCGAACTGCGCATCGCGGCACCCACGCTCGGCATCGAAGCACAGGCGCAACTGCTGCCCGAGGAGCAGTACGCGGCCGTGCTCGGCCTGTTCCGGTCCGTCTGCGACATCGAGGGCACCGACCTCGCCGCGCAGCCCGTGCACCAGTCGATCGGTTACAGCGGTCCGGTGCCTGACGAGGCACCGTCCGTGTACGCGTCACTGCTCGGCTCCTTTGAGGCCAACGGCGTCGGCACGGTCGAGCCCGAACGCGCCGCGCTGCTCAACGAGGCCCTGGTCTTCCTGCTGCACCACCGCGACGGCGTCCACCCGCGTGTGCTCGCCGCCGCCCTATGGCCGCGCGGCGCCACGGCCGACGTCGCAGAGGCCACGTTCGCGCGCCTGGCGACGTGGCTTGGCGACGATCCCCACGGCCAGCCGAATCTGCATACAGACGCCGAGGGACGCCTAAGGCTCGGCCCGTACGTATGGTCGGACTGGGACATGTTCGTCTCGCTCCAATCAAGGTCGCTCTACGACGCGTCCATCCCGGAGCAGAAGCAGCGCGACGCACTGCTCAAAGGCGCGCTCGAACTCGTACGCGGCCCGTTCCTCGCCGACCGCGAGCCCAACAGGTACGGCTGGCTGGCCTACGAGATCGCCGAGGCGCAGGTGCCGGCAGTCATCGCAGACACCGCACTCCGGCTCGCCGACGCGTGTATCGCCGCGGCCGACGGCGAGGCGGCCATCGACGCGATCAAGGCCGGCATGCGCGGCAGCCCCGACGACGAGGAGCTGTGGCGCGGCCTGCTGCGTGCGACCGCCGCGACTGATGACACCGAGCGCCTGCGTGGAGCGATCGAAGGGCTTTACAAACGCACCTGGTACGTACACGGCGTCCAGGGCCTGCATCCGCGCACGGAGGCGCTGGTGAGCGAGCTGATGCCCGACTGGCGCGAAGCCATCGCGGCTTAAGCCGGTGTCGCGGACTGTGCCTCAGGACAGGTCATCAGGCTTAAGGACTACTGACCGATCATCGACTATGGTGCGATATATGGCCGGTCGGACTGTAGTGGTGACGGACTCGACCGCGTGCTTGGCACCCGAGCGCGCGGCGGCCGCCGGAATCAGCATCGTCCCGCTGCAGGTCGTGATCGGCACCGAGTCATACACCGAGGGCACGCCCCAAGCTCGCGCCGCGCTGATGGACGCGCTGCGCAGGCGCGTACCGGCGACCACCTCGCGCCCGTCGCCCGAACAGTTCGCCGCGCACTACCGGCGCCTCGCCGACGAGGGCGCGACCGGCATCGTCTCCGTGCACATCTCCGGCGAACTGTCCGCGACCCACGAGTCCGCGGTCCTCGCCGCCTCCAAGGCGCCGATCCCGGTCGAGGTCGTCGACTCGCGCTCGGTCGGCATGGGCATCGGCTACGCGGCTCTCGCGGCGGCGGCGGCCGCGGCACAGGGCGAGTCCACCGCCGGATGCGCCGCCGCCGCGGCCAAGCGCGCCACGATGACCTCCGCGTTCTTCTACGTCGACACCCTGGAGTACCTGCGCCGCGGCGGCAGGATCGGCTCCGCGCAAGCCTTCGTCGGCTCCGCCCTCGCGGTCAAGCCGCTGCTGCACCTGGTCGACGGCCGCGTCGAGCCGCTGGAGAAGGTGCGCACGGCCGCGCGCGCGATCGCAAGGCTCGAACAAGTCGCGCTGGAACGCGCGGGCCAGGATCCGGTCGACGTCGCGGTCCACCACCTCTACTCGGTCCCGCGCGCCGAACTGCTGGCCGAACGCCTGCGCGCCCAACTGCCCGGGCTGGTGCCCGTCGGCGCGGGCGCCGGCCCGGCAACGTCCAGTGGCGGCGGCTTCGCCATGTCCGCGGCACCCAGGCGGTACAACATCCCGGCGCCGGGCCTGCCCTTGGACGAGCGCGGACTCGTCGGCGACGTCATGGTCTCCGAGGTCGGCGCGGTCCTGGGTGCACACGCCGGCCCCGGCCTGCTAGGCGTCATCGTCGCTCCCCGCCTTCCATAGCCCCAGAGGTCCCCAGAGGGCGGTGAGTCCCGTTTCGGCGTCGCCTCACCCGCACAGCCCGACCCCGCTCGCCCGCGCGCGCGGCGCATGCTCGACTCGGAGTGCCCACTCGGGGCTGCCGTGCCCGCCAAAGGCGTACGAACCCGGGCCGGATCGGAGGCGCTCGATGACCATCGCCGGAGGACTCGGTCTGATCATCATCGGCGCGATCCTGCGCTACGCGCTGACCTGGCGGGCGAGCTGGATCGACATCGACCGCCTGGGCGCGATACTCATGATCGGCGGTCTGGTCGGTCTCGTCGCGGGCCTCGCCCTGCAAACCGTCCGGCGCCGAGCCCAGTCGCGCAACCGCACGTTCGACCACTCGTACGAAGAGCGGCGCCGCTAACCGACCCGCGCCGCCGGCGAACGCGATATGTCTTGACTTTCAAATCTCGCGCTATATCGTGTCTGCGTCACACTGCTTCGCGAGTGCCTGGGAGGGTAGCGATGCATACAGCCCGGGACCTGGGCTTATACACGGATGCCATGAACGCCGTGAACGCCGTTGACCTGGTCAAAACCTACGAGAACGGCGTTGAGGCGGTGCGCGGCATCAGCCTCGCCATCGCGGCCGGCTCGGTCTTCGGCCTGCTCGGCGTGCACGGCGCGGGCAAGTCCACCGTGGTCAGGCTCCTGACAACAATGTCCACGCCGACCTCGGGTACCGCGACCGTAGCAGGCCACGACATCGTTCGAGAACCGGCCGCCGTACGCCGCGCCGTCGGCTGCGTCACGCGCGAGTCGCGCGTAGACGTGCACGAAACCGGCCGCGAGAACCTGCTGCTGCGCGGCCAGTTGCACGGCATCCGCGACCGGGAGCTGCACCTGCAGGCCGCCGAACTCCTGCACCGCTTCGGCCTCAGCAACGCGGCCGACCGCCTGGTCAAGAGCTACTCCGCCGTCATGATGCGCAAACTCGACATCGCCCTGGCCCTGATCCACGAACCGAGCGTCCTGGTCCTCGACGAACCGGCCGCCGGCCTTGGCCCCGAGGAGGGCGCCGAGCTGGGCGACCAGATCAGGGAGCTGGTCTGGGACCGCGGGCTGACCGTCCTGTTCGCGACCCGCTGCCTCGAAGCCGCCCTCGGCGCGGCCCACCGCCTCGCCGTGGTCGACGAGGGCCGCATCGTCCTCGAGGGCACACCCGACGAGCTCAGGTCGGCCCTCCACGGCGATCCACTGACCCTCGCACCAGGTCCCGTCCCGCCCGTCCTTCGCCGCCGCCGCCGCGAACTGATCAAGTGCGTCTAGGCAGACGCATCTAGGCGGCCTTGGCCAGGTCGACTCACGCCGGAGCCCAACCGGCGGGCCGGTATTCGAGCACGCCTACAGGTCGGCTTGTACCCCGTTGACATGTCTTCCCATAGGGGTTACAACTTCTATAACCCTTTACTACCCCCATAGGGGAGACTTCGTGCCCAAGATCAACGTGTACGTACCCGACGAACTCGCCGAGGCGATCAAGGAGTCCGGTGTACCGGTGTCCGCGGTCTGCCAGCGGGCGCTCGAAACGGCGGTCCGGCGGGTCACCGCCATCCGCGAGGCGGTGCTCAGCCCGTCGGCCGACCTCGGCGAGGACGTCGGCCGGATGTCGCACTTCACGCCGCGCTCCAAGCACGCGGTGAGCGTCGCGGTGCGCGAGGCGCGCGACGGCGGCGCGGCCGAGGTCGGCACCGAGCATCTGCTGGCCGGCCTGCTCGCCACCGAGGGCAACCTGGCGCTGAACGTGCTGCAGGCCATCGACATCCGGGCCGAGCAGGTCCGTGCCGAACTCGATCGACTCACGACCATCGCGCACGGTGTCGGCGAGGTCGGCGGCCAGGACGCCGGCGGCACCGCCCCGGCCGATCTCGCCGAGTTGCGCTTCGGCGCGCAGGCCGCCGCGGCGCTCGAACTGGCCGTCACCGAGGCGACCTCGATGGGCCACAACTACGTGGGCTGCGAACACCTGCTGCTCGGCCTCATCGCGGAGCCCGACGGCGAGGGCGGCCGCATCCTGCGCAGCCTGGGCGCTGACCTGCGCCTGACCCGGCGCGCCGTCACGGCCGCGCTGTCCGGCCTCATGCTGATGCGCGCGCAGCAGGGCGAGAAGAAGCCCGCCGCCGGCGCGGAACTGGCCGACCCCATGGCCAAGCT
>JBOHCW010000548.1:0-3511 GCA_050725375.1 Actinocrinis sp.
GCCCGCAGGCGCCCGAGCCAGGACGCCACCGGCCGGAGGCAAGGACGGCTCTCTTACGCTCGACGATTACCTGAAGCTGCTCTATCCGGATTCGTCCACGGAGAAGTCCGCGTTGGAGGCGCGCGGCTTCGTGGCCGCCGCGACCCGCTGGTACACGACCTCCGACGGCCACATCGCCGCGGTCTATCTGATCGAGTTCGACGCCGATTCGGGCGCCGACAGCTATGCCGACGGGCTCAGCGCTGCGCACGAGAACACTTACCGGGCGGACTCCGCATTCGCTGTCCAGGCGCTCCACCACGGCACCGGTTTCGAAGAGAAGACGCTCGATGCCCACGGCAACACCCGGAGCTTCGCTTACGGCGCGGTGGGCAACGTAACCGTGCTCGTCCATTACTACGTGCCCGCGAAGCTCGACCTTTCGGGCCTGCTGTCCGTCGTCAGCGCCCAAGTCGCCGCGCTGCAGAAGGGGCAGACCGTCTAGCGGAAGCGGACGCCGGAAGGGGGCTCCGGCGGTGACAGGACTCGGTGATGCTTCCACGCGCCGGTGTAGCGGTTCTGCGGAGCGGATAGGGGGCTCTGTGAGGGCCCTGAGCCCGCTGGAGAATGATGTGCCACGCCGGCGGTGGGCCGGCGTTCGAGGTGATGTGGGACAGGAGTGAGTCGCGTTGTCAGGGCATGCCCTCACTCAGTTGATCGTGGTCATCGTCGCGGGCATGGCGGTCGGCGCCGTGTTCGGGCTGCTCAAGGCGTTACGCGGGCCGGTCGGTTTGCTGGCGTACGGCGGACTGATCGCGACGCTGTACGCGTACTGGCGCATGGACGACCGGTACTTCTCGGAAGGCGTCTGGGAGATCACGGTCGCCTGTCTGGCCGTCATGTGGCTCACGCTCTGGCGCGTGCCGCTGCTGCGGATCGTGCTCGCGGTCGCAGTGGTCGAATTCGGCTCGCGGATCAACCGGACGAACTACCCGCAGCAGACCCTGCTCGGCCTGGGCGTCGCCGCGGCGATGATCCTCGTCGCCACGTTCTGGTCGCCCAAGGAGCCTAAGGCTCCTGACGTACCTCGGGCTCCGGTCTGGCCTGGCGAGCGCTCGTCACGCAGCCGTCGCACGCCCCGTACGCCCCCTACATCGCGCACGCCCCGCGCATCGCGCACATCGCGCACATCACGGCGTGGCCCCGGCGTGTTCGGCCCATACGCGGGCCAGCGGCCGCAGCCGCCGGTACCGCAGCGCGACGGATGGTCGACGATATCCGCACTCGTAGACCGGGCACGCAAACGCTCACGCACTAGGCGCTGAGCGCGGCTTCTTCGGCGCGGCGAAGCAGCGCGCGCCGCTCGGCGTCGCCTTGTACGCACGCCGCGGCCTGCCGGAACAGCTCGGCCGCGCGCGTGCGGTCGCCGAGCTTCGCCGTCAGATCGGCCTCGACCGCGATCGCGAGCGGGTAGTCGTCGAGTGCGCCGCCGGCTCTCGCCTCGGCGAGCAGGACGAGGCCGGCTTCCGGGCCGTGCGCGTAACCGTGTGCCACGGCGCGGTTGAGCGCGATGACCGGAGTCGGTTGCAGTATCAGGAGTCGGTCGTAGCACGCTGCGATGCGCGGCCAGTCGGTCTTGTCCGCGCCCGGCGCGGCGGCGTGGCACGCGGCGATCCGGGCCTGCCAGGCGTACGGACCGTCGTGGTCCGGTCCGTCGAGCCCGTCGAGCCTGTCCAGTCCGTCGAGAATGCGCAGCGCCTCGCCGATCGCGGCGTGGTCCCAGCGCGCGCGGTCCTGGCGGTCGAGCGTGACGAGTTCGCCGTGTACGTCACGGCGTGCGTCGCGGCGGGAGTGCTGGATCAACAGCAGGGCGACGAGCGCCGCGACCTCGGGCTGATCAGGCATCAGCTGTCTGAGCAGGCGCGCGAGGCGGATCGACTCGTCGGCGAACGCGGGTTCGCCGTCCGCGTTGTAGCCCTGCGTGAACAGCAGATACACGACGGCCAGCACGCCGGGCAGCCGCTGCGGCAGGTCGGCCGCGCCCGGGACGCGGTACGGAATGCGCGCGTCGGCGATCTTGGCCTTCGCGCGCGTGAGCCGACGCGTCATCGTCGACTCGCCGACCAGGAACGCCTGCGCGATCTTTGGCGTCGGCACGGCGCAGATGACCCGCAGCGTGAGCGCGACCTGGGCATCGATCGCCAAGGCCGGGTGACAGCAGGTGAAGATCAGCCGCAGCCGGTCGTCGACGACATCCGCGGCCGGCGGCTGGTCGGTGGCGGCGGTCAGCGCGAGGACTGCCACGTCGCGCAGTTTGCGCCGCTCGATCGCGGCCCGGCGCAGCACGTCGAGCGCGCGGTTGCGGGCGACCGTCATCAGCCAGCCGCCGGGGTTGGCCGGCACGCCGTCGACTGGCCACCGGTCGAGCGCCGCGGCCAGCGCCTCCTGCGCGCTGTCCTCGGCGAGCGACCAGTCGCCGGTGACCCGGATCAGCGCCGCGACGATCCGCGGATACGCCTCCCTGGCCACAGCCGCGGCGGCACGCACCGCCGCGGCTTCCGGTCCGCCGGTGGTCACCTCACTGCTCGAAGTCGGCCAACGGACGGATCTCGATGCGCCCGTTGCGCGCCATCGGGTGCGTGCGCGCGACCTCGACGGCCTCGTCCAGGTCGGCGCACTCGATCAGGTCGAACCCGACGATGACCTCCTTGGTCTCGGCGAACGGCCCGTCCGTCAGCATCGTCTGCCCGTTGCGCACCCGGACGGTGGTCGCCGCGCCCGCCGGCGCGAACGCCGCGCCACGCAGCCGCCGCCCGGCCGAGTCGTTGCGCTCGACCCACTCGTCGATGTCCGGCTCGGGCGCCGGATCGGTGTCGGGCTCGGTGTCCGTGCAGACCAGCATCATGTACTTCATCGCGGTGTTCTCCTCGCTGGGTCGGCGGCGTCAGCTCGCCCGAGCGGCGTTTCACACTGTGGCATTTCGCCGCTGTGACGGTGACGTGTTCACCCATGTGACGTTCGGGCGCGGCCGGATCGGACAGCTTCGAGAAAAATCTTCCACAGGTCGCGTCACATGTCCTCCCCAGCGAGACAACACATGTCTCCCCCAACGGGACACCACGTGTCCTCCCCAGCGAGACAACACTTGTCTCCCCCAACGGGACACCACATGTCTCCCCCAACGAGACACCACATGTCCTCCCCAACGAGACAAGCGCTGCGCGTCCACGGGCGCATCACCGTCAAGCTCAGTGTCCGGGCTTCTGATTGAAGACGACGACCAGGCTGACGATCTTGTCGCCGCACACGCCGGAGTGGTCGGTGAGCACGATCCCGTCAGGCGACTGGTGCTGTCCGTCCGACAACCCGTGCCTCGTGCGGAACTGTGTCTGCGGTATTGACCGGCGTGACCGCTCTCGGGCGACCAGGTCTCATGACCCGCCCACCGAAGATCGTCCGCGATCTTGGAACGGAGTACACCTCTGCGTTCATCACGGCCCGCCGGACAAGCCGTACTGGACGAACTCGCTGT
>JBOHCW010000549.1:0-3296 GCA_050725375.1 Actinocrinis sp.
CATCGAGCGCGACCTGCACGACGGCGCCCAGCAGCGGCTGATGTCGCTGGCGATGAACCTCGGCCTGGCCCGCAAAACGCTGCGCGCGAGCTCCGGCGTGCCCGACGAGGCGATGCGGGTGATCGTCGAGGCGCACGAGCAGGCCAAGGAGGCGATGACCGAACTGCGCGACCTGGTCCGCGGCCTGCACCCGGCCGTACTCGACGACCGCGGCCTGGACGCGGCGCTGTCCGGTATCGCCGCCCGATCGGCCGTGCCGGTGCGGCTCGCCGTCGCCCTGGACCGGCCGCTGCCGCCCTCGGTCGAGACCGTCGCCTATTTCCTGGTCTCGGAGGCGCTGGCCAACGTCGCCAAGCACTCGAACGCCTCGGAGGCCACCGTCGAGGTGCGGGCCGGCGCCGACCTGCTGTTCGTGCGGATCGCCGACGACGGCGTCGGGGGCGCCGACCCGCTGCGCGGCACCGGCCTGGCAGGCTTGGCGCAGCGCGTCGCCTCGGTCGACGGCGCGCTGCGGGTCTCGTCGCCGATCGGCGGCCCCACCGTCCTGACCGCGGAGCTGCCATGCCGGAGCTGAGCCCGTCCGCCGCGGAACCGGCCCGTCCGGGGCTGCGGGTGGTGATCGCCGACGACTCGCTGCTGATCAGGGCCGGGGTCATCAGGGTGCTGGAATCCGCCGGCCACCGGGTCGTCGCTGAGGCCGGCGACGGCGAGACGCTGCTGACGGCGGTCGCCGCGCACCGGCCCGACGTGGTGGTCGCCGACGTACGCATGCCCCCGTCGTTCAAGGACGAGGGCATCCGCGCCGCGATCGCCATCCGGGAGCGCTCGCCCGAGGTCGCGGTCCTGGTGCTGTCCCAGTACGTCGAGGAGCGCTACGCCGCCGACCTGCTGGCCCGCAACGCCGGCCGGGTCGGTTACCTGCTCAAGGACCGGGTCGCCGACGTCGACTCGTTCATCGAGGCGCTGGAGCGGGTCGCCGCCGGCGGCACCGCGCTGGACCCCGAGGTCGTCGCCCAGCTGCTGGTGCGCCGCCGCGACGACCCGCTCGACCGGCTCACCCCGCGCGAACGGGAGGTGCTGGGCCTGATGGCCGAGGGGCGCTCGAACGCGGCAGTCGCGGAGCTGCTGGTGGTCGGCGAGAGCGCCGTCGCCAAGCACATCAACAACATCTTCGCCAAACTCGACCTGGTCCCGGACGACGGCGACCACCGCCGCGTCCTGGCCGTCCTGCGCTACCTGGCCTGAGCTTGAGCGGTCTCAGAGGGCGTTTGATCCCGTGTCGGGGGCGAAACGGCCGATCGACGACCCTGGCCGCGTTGCCGGGTCGTTCCCATACAACCAAGTATGGGAACAACCCGGCGCCTTGCCAGGCCCGCCGCTAGGCCGTTTCGCTGTGCCGTCCCCGACATGTGCGGCAAACCGAAAGCCTCGATTGCGTTGCGTGAGCCCCGAAACGGAATCAACCGACCTCTGAGGGCGCACGCGGTCGCCGCACTCCAGCGCAGTGGCAGACTACAGTGAGACGGTCATCAGGAAGCCGTAACATCGGGATCGCGGGGCGGTGCCGGGATAGATGGAGGACGTCCGTGCCCACACGCGCGGTGCGCGAGAATGGCGAAGCGCGCCCGAAGTTCTCCCGCGGCACCCAGACCGGTGAGCCGACGCTGCTGTACGTGATGAAGCAGGTCGAGTTGGCGGTGCGGGCGGAACTCGACGAGCTCGCCCGTCCCGCCGGGCTGACCGCCCTGCAGTACACCGCGCTGACCGTGCTGGAGCGGCATCCGAACCTCACCTCCGCGCAGCTGGCGCGCAACTCCTTCGTGACCGCGCAGGCCATGGCGGACATGGTGGCCGCGCTCGCGCAGCACGAGCTGATCGAGCGGCACCGCGACGAGCAGGACCGCCGGCGCCTCGTGCTCGCGCTCACCCCGAAGGGGCGCCGGCTGCTGCGCGACCTGCGCGACCAGGTCGGCGCGCTGGAGGACCGGATGCTCACCGGGCTGACCGACCATCAGATCACGCAGCTTCGCCAGAGCCTGCTGTCCTGCCGTGCGGCACTGTCCGGTCACCTGCCGCACTGAGAGGGTGCCGTGCTCCGGTCGCGGCATCCGCCCCAAAACCGGATTAAACACCCGCTGACACCGCGGGTGGTAAGTGCCTGGTTCCCGTCTCCCAGCGACGATCAGGGTTCCTGTTCAAAAAGTTCATCAGGAAACCTGTACGTCTCGGGCCGCTTGTGGCACTCTCCTCCCAAGGCGTATCTCGCCAGGACGCAGGAGGCCACCGTTGTCCATCCCTGTGCGGCCCGACATTTCGAGCCAGACTATTGACTCACCGCGGCTGAACCGCGGCACGCTCGCCGCCGCGGCGCTCGCCGTGTGCGTCGCCCAGGTCGCCCTCGCCATCCCCGCCGTGCTCAACGGCCTGTTCCAGCAGGACCTGGGCACCAGTTCGGCCCAACTGACCTGGATCTCGGACGCGTTCCTGGTGCCGGTCACCCTGCTGGAGCTGACCTTCGGCGTGCTCGGCGACCTGTTCGGGCGCAAGCGCCTGCTGGTGTCCGGCACGGCGCTGCTGATGATCGGCCAGCTCGTCAGCGTGCTGACCCCCGGTGCCGGCAGCTCCACCGGCACCCGGGTGCTGGTGCTGTGGGGCGGCCAGATCGTCTCCGGCCTCGGCGCCGCCGCGATCTTCCCGACCAGCCTCGCGATGGTCGCCGCCGGAACGCACACCGCCCGCAACCGCTCCCGGGCGATCTCGATCTGGGCCGCGGCCCTTTCCACCGGCGGCTTCCTCTCCCCGGTGCTCGGCGGCTGGCTGGCCCGCTACAAGTTCGGCTCCGACGAGTTCGCCAGCTGGCGCTGGGCGTTCGTCGCGGTCATCGTCCTCGCGGCGGTGAGCACGGCGGTGTCGGCGCTCTGGGCGCGCGACTCCTCGGCGCCGCAAGGGCGCTCGCTGGACTGGGCCGGGCAGATCACCGTCGCCGTGGCGATGTTCGCCTTGCTCTACGCGGTGATCCAGGGCCCGACCAGCGGCTGGGGCAGCGGCGGGGTGATCGCGGGATTCCTTATCGCGGCGCTCTTCCTGGTGCTGTTCATCGCGGCCGAGCGGCGCGCGGGGGCGCCGCTGCTGCGGCTGGATCTGTTCGCCAACAGGGCGTTCGCCGTCACGGCGGTGGCCACGGTCGTCGGCATGTTCGCCTTCCTCGGCACCGCCTACGCCACCAGCATCCGGCTCTCCGCGATCCAGGGCTTCACGCCGCTCAAGACCTCGATCGCCTTCCTGCTGCTCAACGG